>JAGHTD010000172.1 GCA_018065475.1 Candidatus Colimorpha enterica | reverse complement strand
TCCCCACACTCCCCGGAAAACTCTTCTTCCTCAAAGAGCTTGCCGGTCCTCTCTGCCCCGACGTCAACTGATCGGGCAAACCAAACCGAAAATAATTTTTTGTAAAAATAAAGGAGAAACAAATTATGCCTAGTGATTTCAGATACAACACCGGTGATACACAGGTGCCTTGGGCGGCCGTCGGCGAGAACTACAACGCAGCCGACCTTATGGAAATGATCCGCTTCATGATGCAGGGTGAGGGCAAGGACTACAACGACGCCCTTCTCGCAGTATGGGAGCAGGTCAAGAAACTTGACGCAGTATCCTGCCCTCCCGGAAAGCTCTCCCTCGGCTCCAAAGTCGAAGAAGCTGAAAAGGCAGTAGCAGAGTACCTCGGAACCGACAACGCAACCTTCCTTACAAACTGCACCGCAGGCTTTGAAATCGCCTGCAAGTACGCAGGTGTCAAGGCAGGCGACGAAGTCATCGTTCCCGCTATCACCTTCATCGCAACGATGGTATATCCTCTTTCCATCGGCGCAAAGCTCGTATTTGCCGACGTCGATCCCAAGACCATGAACATGGACCCCAAGGACGTCGCAAAGAAGATCACCGACAAGACGAAGCTCATCATCCCCGTCCACATGGCAGGTTATCCCGTCGATATGGATCCCATCCTTGAGCTTGCAAGAAAGCACAACATCGTAGTCCTCGAGGACGCAGCACACGGCTTCGGCGCAACCTACAAGGGCCGCAAGATCGGTACTCTCGGCGACTTCGCTTCCTTCAGCTTCCACGAGGTCAAGAACATCACCTCCTTCGGCGAGGGCGGTGTCACGATCACCACTATTCCCGGATACGCTTCCGAGATCAAGAGAGCACGTTTCCTCGGCGTTGACTTCAACACGCCTATGAAGGACTGGCTCTACAACATCACCTCCATCAAGGGCAAGGATGCTCCCTGGATCGCAGCTACAAACTGCTCCACCACGGAGATCCAGGGTCTCGGCCTCGCACTTCAGGTAGCGAGAAACGACGAGATCATCGCAAAGAGAAAGAAAGCCGCAGAATACCTTAACTCCCGTTTCGCAGGATGCGACGCCATCATTCCTCAGCAGCTCGATACCGATGATATCCACGGCACATACCACATGTACCTCATCCAGATCGACCCCGAGAAGGCAGGCGGCGACATTCAGGTATTCAAGAAGAAGCTCGAAGAGAAGGGTGTCACCAACATTCCTCACTTCGGTCCTCTCTACAGATTCAAGATCATCGTGGATCAGGGTTACGACGTAGAAGCAATCGCTAAGTCCTGCCCCGTCTGCGAGGAGCACTTCTATCACAGATTCACACACCTTCCCCTTTACGGTCTCAGCGACGAACAGTTCGAGTTCATGGCTGACAAGATCCTCGAGACCATCGACGAGATGCAGCGCGGAGTATAAACCGTGGCAGACCGTAAAATCAAATGGGGTGTCATCGGCTGCGGCGGCATAGCCGACAGACGTACCCTTCCGGGTATGCTCCTTGCCGACAACGTCGAGATCGTAGCCGTAATGGACACCAACCCCAAGGCAGCCGAGGCGTGCTGCGAGAAGTACGGCGCAAAGTACTGGTTCACCGAGGAGGCACCCCTTCTCGCGATCGAGGAAATCGAGTGCGTATATATCGCCACCCCCGTATTCTGTCACAAAAAGCAGGCATTTGCAGCCGCTGACGCAGGCAAGCAGATCTTCATCGAGAAGCCCGTCGGAATGACTGTAAAGGAAGCAAACGAGATCGCCGATTACTGTGAAAACAAGGGCGTAAAGCTCGGCGTCGGCTTCGTTATGAGATTCCACACCTTCCATCAGCAGATGAAGGAAGTCATCGCTTCCGGCAAGCTCGGTGAGATCGTATCGGCAAGAGCACAGCTCTCCTGCTGGTATCCCGAACAGCCCGGCGTATGGCGTCAGAACCCCGCACTCTCCGGCGGCGGCGCGCTCATGGATATGGGCGTCCACTGCATAGACCTTATCCGCTACATCACCGGTCTTGAGGTCACCGACGTTGACGGTATGATCGGCAACCAGGTATTCAAGTACGGCGTTGAGGACGCGGGAGCGATCCTTATGCGTCTCTCCAACGGTGCGACCGCTTACGTTGACGCGAACTTCAACATTCCCGACGACGCGGCAGTCTGCAAGCTCGAGATCTACGGCACGAAGGGTTCCTTCTTCGCAGAGGGAACGATCGGTCAGGCAGAGACCGGCACGGCTATCCTCCGTGCGGCTGACGACAGCGCGGCTTACGACGCTTCTCAGCAGAGAAGCGGCACCGAAGCCGTATATCTCAAAGGCCTCGGAGCAAACATCTATGCAAAGGAAGTCGAGGCGTTCGGCAGCGCAGTTGCCGAAGGCAAGCCCGCTCCCGTAAGCGCATACGACGCCATCCGTTCGCAGATGGTAGTCGAGGCGGCATACAGAAGCTCCGCAGAGAGAAGATCAATAAAGCTCTGATCTGTTCAGATCCCCGGTTTTTTTATCGGGGATCTGTTTTTTTATATTGACTGAAAGCGTTCACGGTGGTATAATATCCGTATCAATACAGCACAAGAGGTGTATAAAAATGAACAAAGTGATCCTTATTCTCGTTGACGGTATGAGAGCCGATTCCCTTGCCGCCTGCGGTGAGCCCTACGTCGGCGAGCTCCTTGAAAAAAGCGCGTATTCTCTTAACGCAAGAACGGTAATGCCGTCGGTCACGCTCCCCTGCCACATGTCGCTTTTCCACAGCGTGGAGCCGATGAGACACGGTATTCTCACAAACGACTACGTTCCTCAGGTCAGACCGATCAACGGTCTCGTCGAGGTCATGGACAAATACGACAAGAAGTGCGCGTTCTTCTACAACTGGGAACAGCTCCGCGACCTCAGCCGCCCCGGCAATCTCGACCGTTCCGACTTCATTTCGGGTCAGAACCACGGTTGGGAGAAGACGAACGCCGAGCTTACCGACAACGCGATAAAATATATAAATGAAAGCAACCCTGACTTCGTATTCCTCTATCTCGGATGGGTCGATGAGCAGGGACACGCTACGGGCTGGATGGGAGAGGATTATCTCCGCGCGGTAAAGGAGTCCTTCCTTTCGGTAAAGAAGGTCGTTGAGTCCGTCTCCGACGAATACGCCGTTGTCGTCACCGCCGACCACGGAGGCCATTCGAGATCACACGGCACCGACGCGGATACCGATATGGTGATCCCGGTCATCTTCCGCGGCAGCGAAATAGAGCATAAAGAGCTCGAAAACGTCTCGATAATCGACATCGCCCCCACGGTCTGCTCGATCGTCGGCGTCAAGCCGGACGGCGACTGGGAAGGCAAGAAACTCGAAATCTGAACTTTTTTGAATAATCTATTGCATTTGATCTTAAAATATGATATAATTCAATCGTAATACAACGTAAAAAACAATACGGAGGTATAAATAATGAAACGTGTATTTCTTCTTATCGCGGCGATGATCCTCACCGTCGCAATGCTCGCGCTCAACGTCGGAGCTTATTCGTACGAGATCGACTTTGACGACGAAAGTCTCGGCAGCGAAGACGCTGTCGGAATTGCCGGAACGACCGAACCCGTGTGCGTTCCCGACGGCAACGGCGGCTTCTACCTCAACTGGCACAAAGCCGAAGCATCCACCGAAGGCACCGACGGCATGCTCCGTTTCGGCGAGGACCCCAGAAACTATTTCGGTGACAAGTTCATCATCGAGACCAAGGTCATGGTCGGTCTTATCGAGGGAGCTCCGATTCCCGCAAACAAATCCGCATTCGAGTTCCAGATGAAGGCACTCGAGGGTTGGACCGGCGCTTACCGTGTCGTAGCTCTTCAGGGCAACGGCGACAAGCTCGTCCTCACCTGCCCGCTCTCTTCCGGCGCGCTTCAGAGGATCGATGTCAACTATGGCGACTGGCACACGATCTCCATCGCTTACGACTGGGAAGCAAACCTCATCAACGTCTTCTTTGACGGCGAAAACGTAGGTCACATGAACATCGGCAAGCCCGCAGTTACCGGATTTGCATACTTCTTCTGCGGTATGGCAGACAAGATGCTCTACGCTTACGACCTCAACTTCGACGATTTCAGAATGTACTCCGGCGAGACTCCCGCTGACTGGGTAGAACCCGAAGAGGAGACCACTCCCGAAGCGACCACTCCCGCGGCTGAGAACACGACCGTTGCTGACGGCACTACCGCAGGTGACGATACCACCGCAGGCGGAGACGAGACCGACAAGCCCGCAGATGACGCAGGACTCCCCGTTCCCGCTATCATCGGCATCGCAGTCGCAGCCGTCGCAGTCATCGCCGCTGTCGTAGTC
>JAGHTD010000186.1 GCA_018065475.1 Candidatus Colimorpha enterica | reverse complement strand
CGGAAAATCTCCGGCTTTTTTGTATTTCAAGCCATTTCGGGACATAAAATGCTATTTAATCAAATCTTTATCGCTTTTTGTCTTCATTCTTAAACGGTTTTATAGTATAATAATAACGTAAACAGGAGGACTGAAAAATGCCTAATATCCTAATCTGCGACGACGACCGCGATATCGTCAACGCGCTGAAAATATATCTGTCCGACCCGGACTACACGCTCTTTGAAGCACATAACGGAAAAGAAGCGCTTGACGTCATTTCCGACAACGATATTCATCTCATACTCCTCGACGTTATGATGCCCGTAATGGACGGGATCACGGCTATGGCGAAGATCAGAGAAAAGAGCAATCTCCCGATAATCCTGCTTACCGCAAAGAGCGAGGACACAGACAAGATCCTCGGGCTCAACGTCGGAGCGGACGACTACATCACAAAGCCGTTCAATCCTCTTGAGGTCACGGCAAGGGTGAGATCACAGTTGAGACGGTATCTTAAATTAGGCGGCGGAAACATCTCCGGTGAAACCTTCGTAAACGGCGGGATCGAGCTCAACGACCGCACAAAGGAAGTATCTGTTGACGGAGAAGCCGTTTCTCTTACGCCAAAGGAATACGAAATATTGAAGCTCCTTATCTCAAATCCCGACCGCGTTTTCTCGCCGAAGGAAATATACGAAAAGATCTGGAAAGAGAAACCGCTTGGCGCAGACAACACCGTCGCCGTGCACATCCGTCATCTGCGCGAAAAGACGGAGATCAACCCCGCAGAGCCGAGATATATAAAGGTCATCTTCGGCCAGGGTTATAAAATGGAAGGAGGAAAGACGAAATGAAGAAGTTCATAAAGTCGCTTTGGGGAAAGATCGTTTTATTTACTGTCATCAATCTTTCGCTGATAATTCTGGCTGTGTCTGCTGTCGGTATATATCTGATGACGGATTTCGGACATTACAATTTCTATGTTCATAACGAGAATGAGATCAGCACGTCGATCATGTCTGACGCTCTGCGCTCCGACGCCTACACGGTCCTTTGGGACGAATTCAAAGAAAACATCATTTCGCCGGGCAGAGAATACTGTGAATACCTTATTCGTGACGAAAACGGAAACGAGCTTGCCCGCACCGATAAATACGATCCGGATGCCGCGTACTGCCATACTCTGAAATACGGCATACTCAAGGACGAAAGCGGTACTGTCACTGACGTATTTTACTCCGTCTTATATAACGATGATTATAATATTGGCGAAGTGATCTACCGCGAAGACAAAGCGGTTTACTATTCTGTTTCCATTTATCCTCATGAAGGAACGCCTCTTTACCGTGAAATGGAAACGCTCGACATTCTTGTTGATATAGGGTATTCTCTGCGGTACGCCGTATTCTTTATCACGCTTGCCTCGCTGATACTGATAGCGGTCAGCTTCGTCGGGCTGATGTACGCATCGGGAAGAAGATCGGGATCCGACGGGATATTCCCGGGGCCTCTCTTTAAGGTGCCGTTCGACCTTCTGCTTGCACTCTGTCTCTTTGCCGCAATT
This sequence comes from Candidatus Colimorpha enterica, assembly GCA_018065475.1. Lineage (GTDB taxonomy): Bacteria > Bacillota > Clostridia > Oscillospirales > CAG-272 > Colimorpha_A > Colimorpha_A enterica. The sequence goes on along the minus strand of JAGHTD010000186.1, from coordinate 743 downwards.
TTTGCTGTTCTGATCATCGATTCGCTCGGAAGTATGTTAAACGATGTTTTAATAATCGCTTTAATATGTTTCTTCTGCCTTATCGGCGTAAATATTCTTCTCGGCCTCTGTATGAGCGCGGCGACGAGGATCAAACTGCACACGTTCATTAAAAACACCGTCATATTCAAGGTATTGAAGCTGATTTGGTTCATTCTGCGGACAATATGGAAGGGCGTAAAAAAGGTGTCGGGTTTCATCTTTGCATTGCTGCGGGATATTCCTCTTATCTGGAAAACCGCAATAACCGTCGTCATTCTCTCGATATTTGAAATATCCGTAGCAGGCGGAACATATCCGGATCACGAAGATTTCATCGCTTTTTGGATTATTGAGAAAATCATTTTAGTGCCTATCATTCTTTACATAGCAGTTTCTCTCCGCAGATTGCAGAAAAGCGGTGAGGCACTCGCAAAAGGCGATCTTAGGCATCACACCGACACGAAAGGAATGATCTGGGATCTGAAAAAGCACGGCGAAAATCCAAACAGCATTTCGGACGGCATTTCGATAGCTGTCGAGGAACGCCTTAAAAGCGAAAGAATGAAGACGGAGCTTATCACCAACGTCTCGCACGATATAAAAACTCCGCTGACGTCGATAATCAACTACGCCTCGCTTATCGGTTCAGAGAACTGCGGTGACCCGAAGATCAACGAATATTCAGAGGTGCTCGTCCGTCAGTCCGAAAAGCTGAAGCGCCT
>JAGHTD010000124.1 GCA_018065475.1 Candidatus Colimorpha enterica | reverse complement strand
AAGAAAAGGGGCTCGACTGCTTTGAATACGAATGCGGGAACGGCATAGCCGGCACTCCCGCGGGTTTTACCGCGCTCGGCGAGGAAGCGAGGAAATACGGCATATCCCTTTCCCTTCATTCACCATATTTCATCTCCCTCTCCGGCACCGATCCCGAAAAACGGCTGAAAAGCATCGACTACATCGGCGCGTCGGTGGTCGCCGCCGAGCTTATGGGGGCGAAGACCGTCGTCGTCCACTGCGGAAGCTGTGCGACCATCTCCCGTGAGGAGGGCATGGCGCTCTCCCGCGATACGCTCGAAAGAGCGCTCGATACGATAAAGACCGACGTCATAATAGGCATAGAGACCATGGGAAAGCTCAATCAGCTCGGAACGCTTGAGGAGGTCGTCGGGCTCTGCTCGATCTCCCCGCGCCTCCGTCCCGTAGTCGATTTCGGACATCTCAACGCCCGCAATCTCGGGGGATATTTCCTCACCCGCGACGATTACAGACGGGTGTTTGACGTCATCGGCTCCCGCCTCGGAGACAATACCGCAAAGTATCTTCACTGCCATTTTTCAAAGATAATGTTCACCGAAAAAGGCGGCGAAAAGAAGCATCTGACCTTTGAAGACAACGTTTACGGACCGGAGTTTGAACCGCTCGGCGACGTCATCGCCGCAGACGGGCTCTGTCCAACGGTGATCTGCGAGTCGGCCGGAACGCAGGCAGAGGACGCCCTCTATATGAAAAACTGCTGGTTGAACAGCAAAAAATCGCTTTGATCTCATCAAAAAAACGCCACGAAGCGGAGTGTTCCAAAGGACACTCCGCAACGAAATAAATCCCTTACGGGATTTGTGAAATGCACTTCGTGCGTGAAATACGCCTTCGGCGTGTGAAATGCCCTGCGGGCGTGAAAAGCGGGATTTATTTCATTTCACATTGCGAAGTGAAACAAAGCAATATTTCACAATCTGCGAAGCAGATTATTTCACATTTGCCGTAAGGCAAATATTTCACTTAGCAATCAACTGAAAAGGAAAAACAGGCTGATTTGTTTGTCAGCCTGTTTTTCTAAATAAGTGCGCACTTACTCACCACATTGTGTGGCGAGTATCTTGTAAAACTGTCCTTAAGAGCAAACCTCCCTGATGGGCGTTTTTTGAAAATGCAATGCCGTCAGTCTGCCGGGACGGTTCTCCCAAGGGCGAACGACCATATCACCGTGCGGGCGGGCTTTTCGCCCTTGATCTTCTCCACGGCGAGGCCGTAATATTTCATCTGCGTGCCGTGACGCTCGCGCAGGAGCATTTCAAAGTCACCTTCGCTCATATCCCTCGGCTTTGCGTCCGTCTTGTAGTCGAGGAGGACGAGCTTGCCGTCCACGTCCCTGTAAAGCAGGTCGATCACACCCTGTACGAGCACCTTTTCGTCTTGAAGGAGTGCCTTTTTGTCGGGATCGGAGGTGAACTCCGCGGCGGGAAGGCGCACGTTGAAGCGCATTTCCCTCTTCACCCATACGGATGAGAGTATGGCGTCGGCGACGTCGGACGACGCAAACCCGATAACTCCCTTTCTGTTGACGAGCTCCGCGCTCTTTTCGGTGATGAAGCCGAGGCCGACGAGACGGTCCCGCTCCGCTTCATAGCCGTTTTCGCGCAGATTTCCGAGGTCGGCGAACTGCATGAAGCTGTGAGTTGCCGTCCCGCGGTCGGACGCTTTATCCTTTCTTTCCTCTATGAAGGCGGGCGCCTTTGCCTTTTCGGGATCGCCCTTTTCGAGGTCTTCGGAGCCGTCGTCCTCGTCGAGAACAACGGGTTTCAGGTGCGAAACGCTGTATTTCGCCGATATTTCACCCGCCGCTCCGCCGGAGTATTCAAACGGCTTTATCCTTTCCTCTATCAACGCCCTTACCTCGTCGGCGCGCTTTCCGTCGCTCACCGCCTTTTCGGCTTCTGCCGCCTCGGGGCTGAAAACGTTATTTTCGTCGATAAAACCGACGTTGCCGAAGGAGGTCGTCATCCAGTCGAGGTATCTGCCGTGGTTGAGAAGATACCACCGCTTCGCCTCAGGCGAGGTGAGCGAACCGTACTGTTCAAGCGCAGTGTCCGCTTCTGCCATTTCTCTTTCAAGAGAATCGGGGTGTTCCTTGTTCCCTTTCTTCATATCGGTGACGACGACGCATTTCGTCTTCGCCCTCGTGAGCGCGACGTAGAGAAGGCGCATCTCCTCCTCCGCCTCGGCGTATTTTTTCGTGATATTATACGCCCTCTCGGCGATCGAGCAAAAGGTGAAAGAGGCGAAGTTGTCCGCCTCCGCCTTGAAAAGCAGTCCCGTCTCTTTGCCGAACATTATATCGGGCGATTTCCCGCCGACGGAGTCTTTTCTGTAAAGATACACGGTGTCGTACTGAAGTCCCTTTGAGCCGTGCATCGTGGAGACCGTCACCGCGTCCTCCGTCCCGCCGCTCTTGACGTCGAACTCGCACCCGCTTTCTTTGAGCACGTTCATATAGCTGACGAAGCTGTAAAGTCCCTTGTATTCCCTGCTTTCGTACTGTCTTGCGTAGTCGTAGAGGTAGTTCAGACGCTCTCTCGACGTCTTTCTGCTCTCGTTCCCGCCGTCGTAGCCCGAAAAGCCGTAAAGCCCCGTGACCATATAGGTTTCCCAAAGCACCTCGTGCGCCGGACGGGAGGACAGCTTTTTCAGCTTGTCGTAGTCGGACGTGAACTTTCTTATCTTATCGGCGATCTCTCCGCCGCCTGCATAACATAAAAGCGCCTCGAAGAGACTGACGTCCTCTCCGTCCTTTTTCTTTTTTCCTTTCAGCGTGATAAGGTCGGCGAGGGTGAAGCCGTAGATCGGGCTCGTCAGCACCGCCGTCAGCTCTATCTCCCTGTACGGGTTGTCGATGACGTTGAGAAGACTTATCGCAAGCGAGACCGAAGGCGACTTGAAAAGATCGACCTTTCTCTTGGTGACGTAGGACGTTATGCCGTGCGCCCCGAGCTGACGCACGGTCTGATCGCAAAGACTGCTGCTTCCGTCTGTCCTCAACAGTACGCAGAAGTCGGACGGCTTTTTTCCCTTCTTTGCAAGCTCTTTCGCCATATCGCCCGCGATCGCCTCGCCGAACGACGACTTAACGACGTCAACGAGCAGTACGGACGTTTCGCTCTTTTCTATATTTTTATTGCCCCATCTGAGGTCATCGGCGTCGGTGTAGGTGAAACCGTTGCAGCCGTTCCTCATAAGCGGGCCGCAGATCCTGTTTGCAAAGTCGAGGATCTTCTCTCCGCTGCGGTAGTTGGAAGAAAGATAAAGCGTTTTTTCCGCCGATCTTCTGAGGTTCTCGAAGTTCTGCGGGTTTGAATATCTGAAACCGTAAATGCTCTGCTTTATGTCTCCGACCGCGAAGCGCTTTATCCCCGCCTTGGCCATACTGTCGAAGATCGCCGCCTGGACGTCATCGACGTCCTGATATTCGTCGATATAGACCTCGTCGTATTTCGACCTCATGAGGGCTCTGAACTCATCTTTTTTGAGCGCGTCAAAGGTGAGGCGCTTGAGACCGTTGAAGTCTTCAAGTCCTCTCTTTTTCTTTTCGTAGTTGTACCGCGCGTCAAACTCCTTCACGAGGGCGTATATCCCACGACAGATCTCCGCGTAAGCGGCGGCGTTTGCGTTGTCGGATGAAACAGACGGAGGAATGACATCAAGGATGATTTTTCTTGCGGTTTTCACAAGGTCGGAAGCACATCGCTTGCCTTTAAGTGCATTCTCAAAATCGGCGGTGCTTTCAACGATACGATCGTATTCGCCCGCTTTAACCGCTTTTTTCAAAACGTCAAGGTATGCCTTCACCGTTCCGACATAATCGGCAAATGTCTTTGCCGATTTTTTCTTTTCTATAACTGTCGTCATTTCACCGCGCAAAAGCATTTCCTCGGACGCTTTATAAGCATTATTGCATTCATCTATGACGATCTTCGCCCACTCGGAGTTCTCAAAGCCGTTCTTTTCGGCGTCTTCGTACATCCTCACGCTGTGGGAGAGGTAATCGACGCCCTCTTCGAGGGAAGAAAGACTGCCGTAAAGCCCGATGATGTTGTCGGCGCCCTTGCTGAAATCATCCCCGCAGACCGCATTTATGATCGGATTGACGTTTTCGATACCGTCTATCCTGCCGTCACAGCATAGATTCAGCACGTTCTCGGCTATCTGCCTCTGAAGGATGTCCTTCTGCGCGTCCTCGAAAATGCGGATCGAAGGCGAAACGCCGAGGGCGACCGCGTTGTCCTTTACGAAATTGTAGCAGAAGCTGTCTATCGTCGATACTTCCATATCGTCGATCTTTCTCAGCTGTGTCTGAAGCTCGCTGTCGCTTATAAGTTCCTCACCCTGGATTGAAAGCTCGTCTTCCCCGTACTTGGCTATTTCTCCGAGGCGCTTTTTAATGCTGACACGGAGGTCGGAGGCGCTCGCCTTTGTGAAGGTGACGACAAGCACCCTTGAAAGGTCCTTCGTCCTGCCCGTTCTCACCCTTTCGGCGAGACGCTGTGTGAGGACGGTGGTCTTTCCGGAGCCGGCGGACGCCGAGACGAGGATGTCGTCCTCGTCCGCCCTTATGACCGCTTTCTGCTCGCCGGAGAGGGTGAAACGTTCGTTATTCTTTTCCGCCATCACCATTTTTTCTCCTTCTTCATCCTGCATATACTGCCGTATTTGCAGTACTCGCATGGGCTTTTCTTGTCAACTTCCTCGTTGCTTGCCTTTATTTCGCCCGAGAGTATGCCGTCGCCGACTATCTCTTTCGTCTTTGCCTTCACCGTGTCGCTCAATGACGAAAGGTAATCCGCGTCCGCTCCAGTCACGCCTTTCAGACCTTCGAGGTTGGCAAGCGCCTTCTTGTCGGTGAGGACGATCCCGTTCGGCGACAGTTCTTCCTTTATTCGGTCGAGGACGTCCTTGTCCGATTTTGTCTTTCCGAGATATGCCGGCTGATAGAGCATCCCGACGCCGTCCTTTCCGCACGAGAAAAGATACAGCGGCATCTGCATTCCGAAGCCGTCATTTTCTATTTTGGTTTTATCAAACTTGGTGTTTTTGTTGGTTTTGTAATCGACGATGATGAACGAGCCGTCGGGCGCCTTGTCTATGCGATCGACCTTTCCGTTTATGACGATCTTCTCGTTCCTGCCGTCCAGGTCAATACGGAGCGAGTTTTCTCCGCCGATCCATTTTTCAAACTCCGCGGGCTGATATTCGCTGTTTCTCAGTCTCTCGGTCATATCGTAAAGTATCGCCGAGGTGCTTTTCTTCATATATTCGATGAACTGCTCTTTCTGCCTGTTGAGCCGTCCCTCGACGCCGACACCTCTCAGATAATCCGCGGCAAGATCGTTGACCTCCGCGTCGATCTTCATTTTGAGCGTATCGCCCGTGAGCCCGCCGTTCTTTATTCCGGGATATTTGTTTTTGAAATACTTTTCAAAGACGTAGTGGATGAAGGTACCTCTTGCGGACGCGTCTATATCCCCGCTTCCGTCCTCTTTCAGCCGGAGGCCCCTTTTCAGCTCGTACATGAGCGGGCATTTCAGATAGTTTTCCATAGCGGAAACGGAGATCGACACGTTGCCGTCCCCGCCGATCTCGACGAGACTTACGACATCTTGCGGGAGCGTCTCGGTGAGCCCCGTCATCGCTATGTCTTCGTCCGCCTTTCCGAGTGCCTCGCATATTCCGTCGCCCTCCGGGGTGCCTCTGTATATGCCGAGGTATTCCTCCGCCGAGCGTCTGTCCTGAACGAACTTCATGTTCCTGTCGGCGTCGAACTCGTTTGAAAACGAGGATTTGCCGAACATTGCTTTGACCTCCTCGAAGCAGGAGGAGGGGAAAGCGTCCGCTTTGTTAGAGTGCGCAGTAAGGGTGACGCTTTCGGACGCCGAAAGAAGGGCGGTGTAAAAGTCGTAAAGCGCTCCCGTCCTCTTGCTTTCGAGACTGTCGTCGTTCATTTCAAGCGTCTCTTTGTCGTCCTCCGAGAGAAGGCCGCCGTTTGACGGCTTCATCGGGAAGGAATCCTCAACACAGCCGAAAAGCCAGCTGTGGCGTATGCCGAAGCTCCTCAGTTTGAACGCGCTGACGACGCTGATCTCGTCCGCTTTCTGCGGGATACTGCCGGTGTCCGCACCGCTGCCCGCGATCGCAAGAAGCTCCGCGAAGCCGTCGGCGGCGATCACGTTTTCGCCCATGAACTCAACCGTCGCGTCGATCGCGTCGATCAGCAGGTTCCATACCCTGATCCCCTCCGCGTCGAGCTTGTTCGTGACCTCAAGGCCGCAAAGGATGTCGTAAAGCGCCTTCGCCATTTCCTTCACGGTGTGTTTGCCGTCGAAGGCGTCGAGGCGGTCGAGAAGGAGCGCACATATTTTTTTCCTTATGCCGTTGAGCTTTTCAAGCGTCTTTGCGTCACGGTCGGTCTTCACCGCACCGATACCGCCCGGGTTCATCTCCCAGTCGCCGTTTTTCCACCATTTTTCGGTGATGTTCCAACAGCGGAGATACCTTTCAAGCAGGTCTGCCTCGCCGTCGGCAACGTCGGTCAGTCCGGTCTTTATCGCCGTCATCACGGCGTCGGGAGAGCAGAACTGCGCCCTCATCGTCACGATCGCCGTCGCAAGACGGAAAACGGGGTGCGTAAGCAGACTCTGCTTCACCCCGGTATGATGCGGAAGCCCCTGCTTCGTCAGCACGGCGTCGATCACCGCCATATCGTTGTCGTTTCCGCATATCACGGCAAGCTCTCTGTATCTGAGCGTGGGATCGTTCCTAAGCTTTTCCTTTATATCGCAGGCGATATATTCCGCCTCCCCGTAGGAGGTGTCGGCGACGAAAAGCGACACCTCGTCGGTATCCTTTCCGAAGGTGTCGGGAGAAAAAGCCGCGAAGTTCTTTTCGAGGAAAGAAAGCGCGCTCCCGTCCCCGAAACGGTGATTTTCGGCGAGAAGCTCTCTTTTCGCATTTGCTTTTGCCGACTTCATTATTGCATTTACCGTCTTTCCGACGTTGCCGAACATCGGCCTGCCGCTTCCGTCGTCGGTAAAGGCGAAGACCGTCACGTCCGCCGTGCGCATGATCTCCGCAAGCACACGGTATTCGAGCTTGGTGAAACCGGCAAATCCGTCGATATAGACGTCTCTGCCTCTGAAATATTTATGCTCTTTCAGCGCCGCAAGGAGCTTTTCAAGCTCGTTATCCGTGTCGTATCCGCCCGATCTCAGTATATTGTTGTACTTGCTTTTGAGCAGGAAAATGTCCCCGATCTTCTTCCGGAGCTGTTCCGCCGCCTGCTTTTCGTCCTCCGTCGAGGGGGCGATATTGCCAAATGCCTCCTTTTCGGTCAGTCCGTTGTCTTCAAGCTCCTTGACGGTCTGAATGAGAAGGGGGACGATCTTTCCCGCGCGGTAAACGCCGAGGTCGCTTTCCCCCTGCCCGTAGTATTTCAGTCCGCCGCCGACCGACGCTTCCATATACGCCTTCCACATCGCAAGCTGTCTGATGCCCTTGCCCGCCGGGTTGTAGCTGAGGTTGCCGTATTCCTTCTCCACCGTATTGGCGAGACGGCGGAAGCTCAGCACCTCAAGCTCGGACGAATCGACGCCCTCTTTCTCGCATATCTCCGCCGTCACCGACTCCGTAAGCAGGGCGGCGTGTTCCGGCACGATGATAACGACCCGCTTGCCCTCTTTGAGACTGCCCGCGGCGTCAACTGCTATTCTGTACGTTTTTCCCGTTCCGGCTCCGCCGGTGATGATTTTTACGTTCATATCATAATAAGATGCCCTTTCACACGGAAAGGGCAAAAAGGTCTGAAAATCAGTCGTCTCCGGTGTCGAGATCGTTGATATATAGGTGTCCGAACTTCGTGATATAATCCTTACGGGCGGGGAGGTTGTCACCGAGCATGGTGTCAAACATGATCTCGGTCGCCTCGCGGTCGGTCTCGTTCACTCTTATCAGGCGTCTCGTTGCGGGGTTCATCGTCGTGTGCCACATCATTTCGGGCTCGTGTTCACCGAGACCCTTTGAACGCTGGATCTTGTAATCCTTGCCGCCGAGGCCCTCGATGATCTTCGTCTTTTCCGCTTCGTCGTAGGCGAAGAAGGTGTCGTCCTTCGTGTTTATCTCGTAAAGAGGCGACTCGGCGATGTAAATGCGTCCCATTTTGATGAGGGTGGGGATAAGACGGTAGAAAAGGGTGAGGATAAGGGTGCGGATCTGGAAGCCGTCCTTGTCGGCATCGGTGCATATAATGATCTTGTTCCATCTGAGCAGATCGGGAGAGAACTCCGCGATGTCGCCCTTGACCTTGCCTTTAAGCTCGACTCCGCAGCCGATGACGCGGAGAAGGTCGGTGATGATCTCGCTCTTGAAGATCCTCTCGTAGGACGCTTTGAGGCAGTTTAGCGTCTTTCCTCTTACCGGGATTATCGCCTGGAACTCTGCGTCCCTGCCGGTCTTGACCGACGCGAGAGCGGAGTTACCCTCGACTATGTAAAGCTCCCTTACCTCGGGATCCTTGCTTCTGCATCCGACGAACTTCTCTACCCTGTTCGCCATATCTATGTTGCCGACGAGCTTCTTTTTGACCTCTATGCGGGTGCTTTCGGACTTTTCCCTCGCCCTCTTGTTGGCGAGAACGGTGGACATTATCCTGTCGGCTTCCTGCGGCTTCTCGGCAAAGTATATTTCAAGGTTGTGGCGGAGGAACTGCGTCATCGCCTCGGCGATGAAGGTGTTTGTGATCGACTTCTTCGTCTGGGTCTCGTAGCTCTTCTGCGTCGATTAGGAGTTTGTTACGATGACGAGGTTCTGCTGAATATCTTTGAAGCTGATCTTGCTCTCGTTTTTGAGGTATTTTCCCTGCGCCTTTATGTACTTGTCGATCTCGGCGACGAAGGCGGACTTGACCGCCTTTTCGGGCGATCCGCCGTGCTCGAGGAAGGAGCTGTTGTGGTAGTATTCGATGACGTTGTTGATGTCGGAGCTTGAGACGAAGCAGAAGGCGCAGTCGCAGAGAAGCTTGTATTCGTCCTTATCCTCGCGGTCGCGTCCGCTCGTCTCGGTTGACCAGATCACGGGCTGTGTCAGCGCGTCCTGTCCCGCAAGCTCGGCGACGTAATCGACGATACCGTTCTCGTATATATACTCGTATTCGTCGAAGGCCTTGCCGTTCTGCCACCTGAGGCGGAAGCGAAGCCCCTTGTTGACGACCGCCTGCTTTTTCAGCATATCCCGGTAGAACTCAAGCGGGATGTTGATGTCGGTGAAAACCTCGAGGTCGGGAAGCCAGCGGCAGACGGTGCCCGTGCGCTTCTTCCCCTTCGGGATGTCCCCGACGGTCAGCTCGCCCGCCGGCTCGCCTTTTTTGAAGGAGATACTGCTCATTTTTCCTCCGCTGATGGAGGTGACGTCCATATATTCGGATGAATACTGCGTAGCGCAGGCGCCGAGACCGTTGAGACCGAGGGAATAGGTGTAGTTCGACGCGTCGTTGTTGTTGTCGTATTTACCGCCGGCGTAAAGCTCGCAGTAAACGAGCTCCCAGTTATATCTCTGCTCGTTCTCGTTCCATCCGAGGGGAACGCCGCGCCCGAAGTCCTCGACCTCTATCGAGTGGTCGGAGTAGGCGGTGATTATGATCTCGTTACCGTAGCCCTCTCTCGCCTCATCGACCGAGTTTGATATGATCTCGAACACCGAGTGCTCGCACCCCTCTATACCGTCCGAACCGAAAATGACGGCAGGGCGTTTCCTTACCCTGTCCGCGCCCTTCAGGGACTGTATCGATTGGTTGCCGTATTCTTCTTTTTTTGCCATTTTGCTTGCTCCTTGTTGATTACCGCCCGAAAATGTGGTATAATCGGGGTATTATGAAAATTAACTCTTTTATTTCCCGTCTTCTTGACGGTGAGCAGGTGTTCCTGCGCGGTTTTCTGCCGTTTGACGAATGTAAAATAATAAACAGACCTCTGCTTGACCGGAGCGTGAACTTCACGCCGGTGACGGCGGTGATCTTTGCCGTCCCCTACTGGTCGGGGGAGCATAAGGGGAGGAACGTCTCCCTCTACGCCCTGCCGAAGGATTATCACCTTTGGTTCAGAGGGCTCTTTGACCGTCTGACCGCCGCGCTGACCGCCGAATATCCGTCCTTTTCCTTCGTCGGCTTTGCCGATCATTCCCCGATAGCGGAGGTGAGCGCCGCCGCTTCCTGCGGTGTCGGCGTCGTCGGCGACCTCGGTCAGCTGATAACGAAGCGCTACGGCTCACACGTCTTCATCGGCGAGATACTCACCGATATGCCCGCCGATTACACCGTGACGGAGGCGGCTCATTGTCCGTCCTGCGGTGCCTGCCTTTCCTCCTGCCCGTACCGGGGCGAGGACTGCTTTTCCTTCCGCAATCAGGCGAAGGGCGAGCTCGACGCAAAGACCGAGGAGTTGATACGGAAGACCGGGATCGTGTGGGGGTGCGATATATGCCGCACCTGCTGTCCGCTCAACCGAAACATCGAGGAAACGCCGATAGACTTTTTCCGCGACGTTGACACCGAACCGCTGACCTCCGAGAGGGTGGAAGCAATGACCGACGGGGAGTTTTCTTCCCGTGCCTATTCGTTCAGAGGCAGAAAGACGATCTTGCGCAACCTTCTCGTCCTTGAGGGCGGAGAAAAAAGCAAATAATATTACATTATAT
>JAGHTD010000242.1 GCA_018065475.1 Candidatus Colimorpha enterica | reverse complement strand
GAATATACGTATGTATATCGAATCCTTCGTCCCTGAGCTTCTTATGCACTTTCGCGAGTCTTTCATAACCCTTTTCGGGAATAAGTCTCCCGACGCTGACTATATTTACGCCGCTGTCGGCAAGCATTCCCTGCGTGATCTGCTCTTTTGATCTCTCTGTGATTATCTCGCTTTCGTTAATATTGTAAATGACGGACAGAGTGTCAAGCGAAGGGATGATGCTCTTTACTGCGGACTTAACGGTTTCCGAAACACATATTAGACGGTCGAAACGGTGAAAACACTTCTCAGCTTCCTTTATCCCGTTGAACCCTTCGGCGAGCTTCTTTTCGTCGGGAAAGCAGGTATGGAACCACGACACGAGCTTAACGTCCTTATCGGGACAACCGCTGATGATCCTTGCGGATGGCCCCTCGAGGAATGAGACCTCAATATCGTACTTTTCTTTTATAAAGAGCTTATGGAGCGTTTTCGGCGAAAAGAGACGCATAACGTAGCTGTTGCCGGGAAAAGTCTTCCTAAAGACGGACTTATATTTCACACGGCCGCAAATTAGCTTCTCGTTCACGACTCCGCCGAAAAGAGATATAAGCGTGACGTCGTACTTTTCGGGGTCGAGGTTATTCACAAGGTTGGCAAGCACCCTTTCGGCTCCGCCGCCGCCAAGATCGTGTATAAGAAACAATATCCTGATCATATCAGTACGCCCTGTATTCATAGAGGTAATACAGCATATACAGTCCTATCATCGCAAAGTTGATGATTTTTACCGAATCCTCGGAGAAACACTTTCTTATCAGATGAGGCAGTAAGATAAAGCTGTAAAGCATCGTATATATCGGAAGACGGCCGATGATAATACCGCTCGTTACCATCGAAATAAGGTAAAGTCCGAAGGTCACGACCGACATATTCACCGCAAGCGTGACGATACCGTCGCCGTCGTCCTTGAGGCGGTCTCCGACGAAGAGAGCCATTATCATCGGCACGGCGCTGACAAGCACACGTACCGGGTTTGTGCCGTCGTCACCGAGCTCTTTTGCACTCTCGACTGCGCCGGAGTATTCTGTATGTTCGAGCCATTTTTCGAGCAGTTCCGCACGTCTTGCAAAAACGACGGTGAGGATAAGCGCGGCAAGCAGGAAAAGAAGGATCCTTCGGTTCCACTTTTCTCCCAAACAGACGAATACGATCGGGATCATTATTATGGCCGTAATATGGATCGTTGAAGCGAAAAGAACGCAGAGAAGATATGGAATATATTTGTTTTTCAGCAGCAGAGGAGTTGCGGCAAAGATGATCGTGACCGCAATATACTGCCTCAAACCGTTCATCATCCATGCGATGTGAACGCCCGATGCGAGGAAAAGAAACAGCGAGGTCAGATAATCCTCCGAGTAATTCTTGAAGATGAAAATGATCGGGATCGACTGTATGAGGGCGATGACCAATCTGTAACCGTAAACGCTTCCGAAAACGCACTTCTTGATTATCCACGAAAGGACAGTGAAGCCGAATCCGCTTTCGGTGACGTCGATCGACGCAATAAGATCACCCAAAGTATCGGGCAGACGGTCGTAGAGGGTAAGATAGGTGTAAGTGTCGCCTCTCGGTACGGTCAGGGCGGCGATGATAATAACAGGCGCGAAAGCAATGACGGCATAAAGCGTCTTCCATCTCATCGCTTTTGCACCGTCTGTCTCTATTTCATGGGTCATCGTCACGTAATTTGACAAAAACGCGAGCAGGAATACCCAAGCAAATACAGAATAATACATCATAATTGGTGTCTGTTAATAAATATGGCGCTGCTCTGCCGTGCATCAACATGGCTTTGGCAGCGCCGAAAATCAGTTTATGTTTTCGAGGTTTGAAAAGATCAGAGAAGTCAGCCGTCCGTCGTTGCCGTCGCCGACAAAGCTGTTGTGGGGTGTAACGATGACGTTCTCTTTATCCCAAAGGGGACTTAAAGGATCAAGCGGTTCTTCTTCAAATACGTCGATTACGGCTCCGAGAAGACGGTCGGCGTTTTTTATGAGAGCGTCGGTCTTGACTATCTTTCCGCGGGAGATGTTGACAAGAATACTTCCGTCGGGGATGTACGAAAACGTCTTTTCGTCGAAAAGCCCTTCCGTCTCATCCGTGAGAGGGAGAGAGATCACCGTGACAAAAGACGAAGGAAGCACCTCCGCAAGCCGTCCGGTCGGATATATTTCGTCGAAATATTCGGCGGATTTTTTGTAATTGTCGATACCGATGATCCTGCAGCCGAATGCCGAAAAGCGTTTTGCGCACTCCTGCCCTACGCTTCCGCAGCCGAGAATTGTCACGGTCTTGCCGTAAAGCTCAAGAAGGTCTCTGTCCTTTTCCCATCTGTGCGCCTTCTGATTTCCGTCAAAATATCTGCGGTGTTTGCAGAGGTCAAGCACGCCCGAAACGGCGTATTCTGCCATGGGAACACTGTAAACGCCCCTTGCGTTATTCAGCTTGATCCCGTGCTTTTCGATATAATCGAGGGGGAGATGCTCCGTCCCCGCACTTGTGACCTGAATATATTTAAGGTTTCCGAACTGCTCGATCGGATGGTGAGCAAAGAGATTGTGGCATATTATCGCGTCGGCGTCTTCCGCACCGTCGGGGAGATTATCCTTCTCAAACTGCAAGAAATAAACGGTGAAGCCCATTTCTTCGAGCTTACCGATATTATCGGCGGCGTTATGCCACGCACCGGTGACGAGGATTTTCATCTCATCTGATCGACAGCCGCGCCGACTCTTCTTATCAGTTCAAGGCGGTTGTTCTCTATCTCGCCGTCGGTGGCTTTTTCCCACATTGCCTCGCAGTCTCTTATCTTTCTGACACCTTCGGAGAAAATCTCGTCTATTGCTTGGAGGTCGGCGATCATCGTCGCGTTTGCAAAGCTCTTGGAGAGGATGACTCTCGAGCTTCCGAGACGTCTGTGCTCACCGAGGATATACTCTGCGGGAACGATTCCGAGGCCTATACGCGCAACGCCTCCGAATCCGTAAGGAATGTTTCTTTCTTTGAACTTTTCGATGATCTTATCGACCGTGCCGTTAGCAAGCGGCTCGAAAAGGAAAGTGTTGCCGTAGCCGAGAGAAAGGTCGTTTAAGCCGATATGGATCTCGTCGATCCCGGGAATGTCGAGGATCTCGTCGAGGTGATCTACCGCCTCGGGAGTTTCGAGAAGAAGGGTGGTTTTCGCTTTTCCGTCAACGTAAGAGATGAACTCCTTTACCTCAGCCGCCGTTTTGAAGAACGGGAGCATTACGATGTCAGCGCCCGCTTCTACCGCAGAGGGGATCTCGTCTTTTGAATCAAGAAATCCGTAAACGTTATTATGGATCGGGTTGACTCTTACAAGCACTTCGGTTTTATCCGAAACCGCATGGCGTACCGTCTTGATGTCAATGATCTTATGCGAATTCACAACCGTATCAAGGTTTTTCTGTCTTATGCGCTTTCCTATATATTCCATATCGACAAAAATCCTGTCAACGCCGGATCTCTCCGCAATTTTCGCGATGTCGGGATTATTTGTGATATACATAAGTTTTAGCGACATGATATACTTCCTTTTCAGATTTTTTTGATATTCTCGTTATCGGAATTGGACAATACCTTTCCTATTGTGAGAAAAACTATTCTCATATCAAGCATGAAGGATACGTTGTCTCTGTACCAGAGATTGAGCTCTATTCTTCTCTGCCAGTCTATGCTTCTTCTGCCGTTGATCTGAGCCCAACCGGTTATGCCGGGCTTAATGTCAAACATCTTTTTCTGCGTTTCGGTATATTCTTCCCATCTCCACGGGTGATAGGTCAGCGGGCTTCTGTACCCGATGAAGGACATATCGCCTTTGATGATGTTGAAGAACTGCGGAAGCTCGTCTATGCTCGTGCGGCGAAGAAGCTTTCCGACACGGGTGACCCTTTCGTCGTTCCTGTCCGAATATACGCCGCCCGCCATTTTTTCGGCACCGACGCACATCGACCGGAACTTGAACATCTTATAGACTTTTCCGTTTTTCCCTATCCGGTCCTGACTGAATATGATCGGTCCGGACGGGTCGTCTATCTTAACGGCTATCGCAACGATTATGTAGAGCCATGACAGCAGAATTATCAGCAGAAAAGCAAATATTCTGTCAAGGATTCCCTTTACATATCTGCAATACAGTTTATGCGTATTCACGAGTTGACCTCTAACTAATAATATAATGAGTATTGAA
>JAGHTD010000175.1 GCA_018065475.1 Candidatus Colimorpha enterica | reverse complement strand
GAAGGATGAAGCCGAAGGGATGATCGTGACATTATTGATCGGATCGAAATACACCGTACATTCAAATCTCTCGTTCGCCTCTGCGTTTTCGGAGATGACTGTATATGCCGAGATATCCTCTTTCGTCAGCTTGTTGATAACGCTTTTTTTGCCCGATACGGTGACGTCGACCGTTGTGTCGGCCCCCGAAAGGATATCAAGGCCGGATTTGTTATGAGTCGTCATATCGATGTAGATGTGGTTGAAGGTCTTTGTCGAGACTGTAACGTCATTTGACGAGACGTATATCCAGAGAACGAAAGCGATACCGAGGCAAATAACGAGAGCGACGATATCTGTCAGTCTGAATCTGAAGCTTTTCTTTTCGTCATTAAGCATCTTTGTTCACCTTCTTCTTTTTGGGAGTACGCTTGGGTGCGACGTCGTAAATGGCGTTTAGCTCCGAAAGCAAAGCGGCCTTTGACAGATCGATCTTCAGCTTGCCGCTGCGTGCGACCGAAATATGTCCCGTTTCCTCCGAAACGATGATCGCGACGGCGTCGCTTTCCTCACTGATACCCATGCCGGCGTGGTGACGGGTGCCGAGAGACTTTGACATTTTGTCGTTGGCGGAAAGAGGAAGCAGGCATCCGGCCTTGTAGAGCTTGCCCTCACGGATTATCATTGCTCCGTCGTGAAGAGGAGCGCCTTTGTAGAAGATATTGCGTATAAGCTCGGAGGTGGCGTCAGAATTGATGACCGTTCCGCCCTTGACGACAACGTCGAGGTTGGTTGTATTTTCAAACACGATGAGCGCACCGGTTTTCTCGGAGGACATTATCTCGCAGGCATCTGCGACCTCTTCGATGACGAGAGACATTCCCTGCTTTGACTTGTCGGTGTCGCTTATGTTTTTCAGACCTTTGAGAGGTTCGCCGCCCACCTTTTCAAGTGCGGAACGGAGCTCCGGCTGAAAGACTATCACGAGGGAAATAAGTCCGAGCTGGGTGATATTTTCGATTATGAACTTAAGCGTGCCGAGATTGAGAAGACTGCTGATGACGTAAACGATGAAAATGACGAAAATACCCGCGGCAACCTTGCCCGCGCGTCTGTCGCGTATAAAAACGTAAACGAGATAAAGAAGAACCGTAACGAGAATTATATCAATGACGTCGAATACTCCGATATCAAGGGAGCCGAGATTTGATATAAGTTTACCGAGATTGAAACCTTCGCCCACAATTGACCTCCGCCGTAATCTTTCGATAGGTATAATAT
>JAGHTD010000130.1 GCA_018065475.1 Candidatus Colimorpha enterica | reverse complement strand
ACGAGGGAAAGCGCCTTGTCGATGTCGGCCATGAGCTCGTCGGGAGTTCTTGCGCGTCCGGGATAGTTTCCGGTCGTCTGGATACCGCCGTCGAGAGAGCCCGTGCTGTCGAAGCCGAGAACGTCGTCACCCTGCCAGCAGTGAACGGAAATGGGGGCCTTGCCGAGATTGGCGATCACTTCTTCGGTGTCGATACCGATCTCCGCATAACGTTTTTTTGCGTATTCGTAGTTTGTCATATCATTCATCAGTGTAAAAACACTTCTCCTTTTTCAAATCTTCTTTACGTCAAACGAATTGAATATCGTCTGTCTTGCTTCGTTCAGACTGCCGAAAACTCCGACGGAGAGCATCTGAACGGTGAGGTTTCCGATCGCGGTCGCCTCGACGGGGCCTGCGTAAACGGGCTTGCCGGTCGCCTTGGCGGTGAGGTCGTTGAGGTAATCGTCCTTGCATCCGCCGCCGACGATGTGGACGGCTTTGATCTTCTTGCCGGTGACCTCTTCGATCTCCTTCACGGAAAGACCGTAGCTGTCTGCCAGACTGTGATATACGACTGCGAACATCTCGCCGACGGTGAGCGATTCGCGTCCCACGGCTGCGGCGACCTCGTCGATCATGCTGTCGGGGGAGAGGAAGCGGTCGTCATTGGCGTTTACGCGGAGAGGCGTGGAATCGTATTCCTTTGCCATATCGCAGAGCTGGTCGAAGGTGTAATCCTGCCCCTTCGCTTTGAGTTCCTTCTTCATCGACTGGATCATCCAGAGGCCGGTGATGTTCTTGAGGTATCTGAACCTTCTGTCGTAGCCGCCTTCGTTTGTGAAGTTGTGGCTGCGGGAAAGTTCGCTGCAATCGGGCGTCATTCTCTCGATACCGATGAGCGACCAGGTGCCGGAGCTGATATAGACTATATCGTCTTCGTTGGTCGGTACTGCCGCAACTGCGGAGCCGGTATCGTGGCAGGCGGGAAGGATGACCTTTGCGCCGCGGCATCCGGTCTCATTGCAGATATCCTCTTTGAGGTCGCCGAGGACGGTGCCGGGCTTTGCGATCTTCTGAAAGATTTTCTTCGGGAATCCGAGCTTGTCGAGCATCTCGTAGTCCCAGTCGAACGTGTCGGCTTTGAGAAGCTGAGAGGTCGAAGCGATCGTATATTCGGTCATTTTGTTTCCGGTGAGGAGATAGCTGAAATATTCGGGCACGAAAAGGAAGGTCTCGGCTGCGGCGAGCTTTTCGGGCTCGTTAACCTTGTCGGCTTCGAGCTGATAGACGGTGTTGAAGATCGCCTTCTGTATTCCCGTGCGTGCGTAAAGCTCGCTTTCGGGGACAGTCTTGTAAAGCTCGGTGTCCATACCGTTCGTCCTCGAATCGCGGTAGCCGTAGGTCTTTCCGAGGACCCTGTCGTTTTTGTCGAGGAGAACGTAATCGACGCCCCAGGTGTCGATACCTATATAGTCGGGCGCCTTGCCTGCCTCAACGCAGGCGCGGATGCCCTTTTTGATGCTTGAAAACAGATCGTCGATGTCCCAGGTCAGACTGCCGTCAACCTTTTTGTTGCCGTTGGGAAAACGGTACATCTCTTCGATGAGCATTTTTCCGTTCTCGATATGGCCGAGAATGTGCCTTCCGCTTGAAGCACCGATATCAATGGCTAAAAAATACATAATAATATACCTCCGTTTACCCTTTATTATAACAAATCCCGACACTTTTGTCAATAAGATAATATTACAATTATACATTTAAGAAAAAGTCGATCGGGTATTGAAAACGACGGGAAAAAGTGGTATAATATCATATTATAACTGAAAGTGTGCTT
>JAGHTD010000015.1 GCA_018065475.1 Candidatus Colimorpha enterica | reverse complement strand
CTATAATTATACACTACATAAGAATATTTGTCAATAATTTTATTGAAAATATTTTGATTTTTCACTCAAAATCGAAGCTGATCGGCTTTTTACCGTACCTTTTTATCGTTGACCAGGCGAGCGCCTCGAGAGAATCGGTGAAATACGGGCCGAGGGACATCTGCTTTTTCACAAGCGACAGCTCGGTGCATCCGAGGATGACCGTGTCGCATCCCTTCGCCTTCATCTCATCCGCGACCTCCGAGAACAGCCGTGCGTCGGCGGGAAGCCCTTTCTTGATCTGTGAATATATGATCTCGCTTACTTTTTTCTGACCTTCCTCAGACGGGAGAACTATCTCCGCACCGAGGGGTTCTGCCCTCTTCGGATACGAGCCGGTCGATGCCGTCCCTTCCGTGGCGAGAAGTCCGAGACGCTTAAAGCCCCTTGCGCGGCAGAGCTTCACCGTCTCCTCGATGATGTCGAGCATCGGCACTCTTGCCGAGTTTTTCAGCTCGTCGATGAAATAGTGCGCCGTATTGCAGGGCATCACGGCGAGCGTGACGCCTGCGTTTTCAAGCCGTTTCAGCTCCTCTATCATATAAGGAAGAGGACTGTCGGTGCTCCTGCCCGTGATATACGCCGTCCTGTCGGGCGTCGTCGCGCGGCTTGAAATCAAAATATCTATATGCTCCTGATCGGATTTTGCATCGGTGTGCGCCGTCAGCATTTCGTAGAAATACACCGTCGCCATCGGGCCGAGCCCGCCGATTATTCCGAGCAGATCTCTTTTTTCGCTGTTCATCTGAAATCTATTGGTTCTCCGATCCTGTTCTTTCTGAACACTCTCGTCCTCGTGACCTCGCAGTCATCGAGCCCGAGCACTCCGAGCACGTATTCGGGACGGAGGTATGCGTCGGGACTTGCCGAAAGCACGAGAGTGAATCCCCCTTCGCACCTCGAATACGAGTGTATCATCGGCTTTATATCGGTATCCTTGTACCCGCCCTTTTTCTGACGTTTCGACACGATTATCTCCTCCTTTTCAAGAGGGGAAAGGTCGGTGTCCTCGGCGCAGAACACCTTGTATTCGGTGAAGGCGATGTACGAAAGCGAGAGCTTCGGCTCGTATGCCTCGACCACCCTCATCTGATCGGGAAGCGCGGCGTTGAGCTTATCGGTTATTTCTTCATAGGTCATTTCGGCATCGACCTTGAAATCCATATATTCGCACTCGGATTCAACCCCTATCGAGAGCGGAAGCCCGAAAACGAGCTTCGGGTGCGGGTTGAAACCCTCGGTGTAGTGGACGGGGATCTTCGCCCTCACCATGACGGTCTTCATCGTCCTGTCAACGTCGAGGTGCGAAATGAACTGCATGATACCCTTTTGGGTGAACTTTATTCTGACAGGCATGGGCAGCATGATCTTTCACCTCCGAGTCTGTTTGCTCCGCAGCCGGAACACTGTTCGCGGCAGGAAGGAGTCGTTGCCGCCTCGTAGGCCTTCTTCTTCTCGCGGAGGAAGAACGCCTTCGTGACGCCTATGTCGATTATATCCCATGGGAGCACCTCGTCCTCACCGTAACGTCTGTTGGCGTAGAAGGCGGGGTCGATCCCGGCTTTTTCAAACGCCTCCATCCAGTTATCGTAGCTGAAATGCTCGTCCCAGCTGTCGAACTTCATTCCCATTTTATGCGCTTCGAGCAGGGCGGCGGAAAGGCGGCGGTTTCCTCTTGCGAAGACCGCCTCTATCCTCGACGTCTTTGCGTCGTGCCAGTTGTAGCTTATATGTCTGTCGCCCCTTACAAGGCCCATAAGGTGATCCTGCTTTTCGGTTATCGTGTCGAGATCGTCCTGCGCCTCCCATTGGAAGGGGGTAAACGGCTTCGGAATGAAGCAGGAGACGGAGATCGTGACCTGCGGTCCCTTTCCTCTCGCCCTGTCGGGGACCTTGAAGAACTCGCCCGCTACCTTCTTCGCGAGGTCGGCGATACCGTCGATGTCCTCAAGCGTCTCGGTCGGGAGACCGTCCATGAAATAGAGCTTGACCGAACGCTTACCCGCCTCGAACGCGGTGCGGCACGCCCTCATCAGATCCTCCTCGCAGACGTTCTTGTTTATCGTGTCTCTGAGGCGCTGCGTTCCCGCTTCGGGAGCAAAGGTTATGCCTCCCGTGCGGACGGTCGTCACCTTGTCCATAAGCTCCTTTGTGAAGCTGTCGATACGGAGAGACGGGAGAGAAAGGTTGACCTTTGCCCCGTCCGTCCATTCAAGAAGGTCGTCGGTCAGCTTGTCGAGCTGTGAATAATCGCTTATGCTGAGAGAGGAGAGCGTGATCTCGTCGTAGCCGGTGTTCTCGTAGAGAGTGCGCGCCTGGCAGTTGAGAACGTCGGGGCTCTTTTCTCTGACGGGACGGAAGATCATTCCCGCCTGGCAGAAACGGCATCCTCTGATACATCCGCGGTAAACCTCAAGCACGACCCTGTCGTGCACCGTCTCTATATAGGGCATGACGAGCTTGTCTGGGAAATACGACTTGTCCATATCCTTGATGATACGCTTGACGATCTTCTTCGGCACGTCGTCGTATTTCGGTCTGTATTCCTTTACCGTGCCGTCTTCGTTATATTCCACATCGTACAGAGAAGGAACGTAGAAGCCGGGGATCTTTGCAAGCTCGCGTAAAAATGCCGCCTTCGTATAGCTCCCGCTGTCCTTCATATTTATATAAAGGCGCACCATCTCGGGGAGCGCCTCCTCGCCTTCGCCTATGCTGAAAACGTCGAAGAAATCGGCAACCGGCTCGGCGTTATACGCACAGGGGCCTCCGCCGACGATGACCGGGAAGCTGTCGTCCCTGTCCTTGGCGAGCAGAGGGATTCCTCCGAGCTCGAGCATATTCAGTACGTTGGTGTAGCAGAGCTCGTATTGGAGGGTGAACGCGACGAAGTCGAACTCGTCTATCGGATCGTGGCTCTCGTGCGCGTAGAGCTTGACGCCGAGACGGCGCATTCCCTCTTCCATATCGTCCCAGGGGGCGTAAACCCGCTCGCACCATACGTCGTCCGCCTTGTTGAGCGAGCCGTAGAGCAGGCGCACTCCGAGGTTGGACATTCCTATCTCATAGGTGTCGGGGAAGCAGAATGCCACCCTCGCCTTTATGTCTTTTTTGTCTTTGATTATCTGCCCGTATTCCCCACCGGTATATCTGCCGGGCTTGAGGACGTTTTTGAGCAGTTTTCTCATTTCGGAATCGTTCATTGAATAACCTTTTTAAGTGATACGGGCTGCCGTCGGCAGCCCGTATCGTTATTTCTTTCAGTTGAAAAACAGTCTTGCCAGGAGGTAGCTCGGTATGATCCATACAAGCTGGAAGAGAGCGACGTAAACTGAATATATACCGCTCACTCCGCTCATGAATGCTGCCACGGCAGTGATTATGACGCCGATCACGAGGGCGACGGATGTGATCGTCAGCAGAGTCTTTGTGACGTGCTTGATCTTTTCGCAGAGAGTGAAGGTCTTGAGGAGCGACTTTGCGTTGCGCTTTGAGACGACGCCGCTGTCTATGCTGTCCTCGAGAGTTGATTTGCTTTCAAGCGAAGAATACTTGAGAACTCTTACGGGATATTTTTCAAGCTTGATGCCAGACGAGAGCATTTCGTCGTCAATGTTGGGATCAACTGTCTTGATACCGACGCAGATGCCGGACTGGTAAAGTGTCTTTACTATATCCTCAAAGTCGGGATCGATGGAATATCTGATATAGAGCTTTGCGTAAACCTCTTCGTTGCATACGAGGTAGGTTATCGCAATGTCGGTGCCTTCAAAGCCGATATCGCTCTCGTCCGTCTTGGGGGTAAAGCCCTTCTTGCGGATGTAATCCGCCTTGCCGAGGAAGATGTGGATGCCGTCAACGAGCGCCTCGACGCCGTTGTTGTCGAGAGAGATGATCTCCGTATTGTTGGATCTTCCGATGTCGGCCGTCGCGACGTTGAGAACGTCGGAGAACGGGCCGCCTATCTTCTGATATACCGACGCGGCATAGTAAATGACGTAGTCGATCCTTTCCTCTTCACCGAACATCTTGACCGAGAAGAGCTTGACGCCGGAGGTCGGGAAAACGTCTCTGTCGTCAAACGAGATAGATGCCGCGGAGGTATATTCGTCCGTGGACGCTTCGCCTACGAATGCGCTTCCGCGTCCTGCCGCGTTTTTCTCGCCGAGGAAGGCGGGAAGACTGAATGCGAGGAAGAGAGAGGAAGGCAGGCAGAAGGAGAACGCCGTATAGCCGGTGATCACCGCCGTCTCCCAGTTTTTGCCGGTGATGAGACCGATCACGAGACCGATTATCAGTGCGGCGATCGAAGCACCGCCGAGCGGATAGAGATACAGCTTGATCGACGGATAAGCCCTTGAACGCTCCTCAAATCCTTCGATCTGATTTGCCTTGTTGATCTTGAATATTTCGGGAGAATCGGGGAGGTAGTCGTTGAACGCCCTCGATTCGAGCTCCGAGCCCTCGATGTCAAGTTTTTCAAGAGCGTACTTCACTCTCTTGGAGGATACGACCGAAAGAGCTGTTCTTTCACGCTTGAGATCAAGGCGTCTGCTGACCGCAACGGCCGCAAGCACGAGGGATGCGGGGAAGAAATATGCTTTGAATACCGTTCCCGCCGCAAACATACAGCTGAGTGCCGCGTACAGTACCGATACCGTAAAGAGTATCGGGAGCATACTGTTGACCGTCGGCTTCTTTGCCGCAAGCGATCTGCATCCGTCGATGAAGTACGGAAGAACGCAGATGAAACCGATGAACAGTATCTGAAGGTCGAACATTATGTTGACCGTGGGATAGAAGTCGGGATTGACTATATCGGCGAGATGACCGCCGAAAGCGGGGATGTTCTCGTAGAAGAACAGGATGATCGCAACGACGGCGGTACCGAATACCGAGATCGCGTTGAAGGCAAACGCCTTTTTGTACGCTTCGAAAAGCTCCTTGTGCGTCCTGGGCTTCTTTTCCTCAGTCTTCTCGTCCTCTCCGGTCATGGCGTCGGCGTCCTTTTCGTTGGCGTCACGGAGCTTGTCCGCCTCGTCCTTGCCGAGGGTGCTGTCAAGTTCTTCGTCCATACCGAAGGCGAGCATTATGTTGGTGTCGGTATCGGTGGCGGAGCGTATCTCCGTCTCTTCTTCGTCCGCCTGTCCTTCGCTTTCCTCGGGCACGGGGACGATCATGGTCTCGTTTGTGGATTCCGCTTTTTCTTCGGGCGAAGAAACGCCGAACGCCTCGGCAAGCACCTCCTCCGCGGGAACGGGAGCGGTGTCTTCCTCCTTCACGGGTTCTTCCTTCTTTTCGGGAACTATGTTGAGAGGAATGATCGGCATAGCGTCGAAAATATCGTCGCCGTCGTCGGAATCGCCATCGTTCTTGGCGATGAAATTGCCGAGATCGTAGATGGAGATCGTCTCTTCTTCGTTTTCGTTCTTGGTTTCCTCAGCCGCTTCTTCCTGCTTTTCGGCAGTAACCTCGGCGGGCTTGGGCTCCGCGGCGATGGTCAGACCTTCCTCAGCGGTGTCGTCCTCTTCGGGAATGTCGCATACCTTTCCGTTTTCGCTGAGAGAAGCGAAGAGCTCACGGTCGGGTGCCTCGAAGACGTCTGCCGTCTTCTCCTCCTGATCGAGAGACGCCATATCGGTATCTATGGAATCGAGCGTCTTGAAAAGGTCCTTGTTGTCGGTTATGTTTCTCGAAGCGATCTTGTAATCGTCCTCCGAGAGGTATTTTTTGAGAAGACTGTCTATGTCGCTGTCCTCGTCCGCAGACTTGGGAACGGGGCTGACGAAAAGCGGCTCACCGTCTTCTTCGGCGGGTGCCGACTCCTCTGCGTCGGCTTTGTCGAACGCTTCCTCGATCTTCTCGGCAAGGGTGGGCTCCTCGGCAGGCGCAGGTGCGGTCTTCTTCGTCACCTTGAAGGTCTGCTTTGACTCCTTCTTGCCCTCGTCTTCGGTTACGTCTTCGAGGTTGTATTGTTTGCTGAGCAGTTCAAATATATCGTCTGCCGAAAGCTGATTGTTGTCTTTCATATCATCTCTCCGTTCCAAAATGTCTCTGTCTTGATGCCTCGCAGAGTATGACGGCTCCTGCCGAGGTCACGTTCATCGAGTTTATTTTTCCGTACATCGGTATCGAGATCACGTAGTCGCTCTTGTCCCTCAGCAATCTTGATACCCCGAAGCCCTCGCTTCCGAGGATGACTGCCGCCGGGCAGGTCATATCCGTCTCGTAGCAGGACTGCCCTCCTGCCTCCGCCGCAAATATCCAAAGTCCTTTTTCCTTGAGCATATCCACCGTGCGTGCGAGGTTCGTCTCCATCGCTACGGGAACGTACTCTATCGCACCCGCCGAAGCTCTGCCGACCGCTTCGGTCAGCCCTACGGCGTGCCTTTTTGAAATGATGATACCGTGCGCACCCGTGCACTCGGCAACTCTCATAAGAGCTCCGAGGTTCTGGGGATCCTCAATTCCGTCGCCGATTATGATAAGCGGCTTCTCCCCTCTGCTCTCCGCGAGAGTAAGGATGTCATCGACAGAGGCGTAACTCTTGAGCGCCGCCGATGCGATGACGCCCTGGTGCGGGATCCCGTTTGCCATAAAGTCGAGCTTTCTGCCCTCCACCTCAACGACGGGGATCTTCCTTGAAATTGCCTCGGCGACGATAACGGTTATCGAGCCCGTCCTTTCGCCCTGCTTGACGTATATTTTATTTATATCTCTGCCGCTTTTCAGAAGCTCCATTACGGCGTTCCTGCCGATTACGTAGGAACCGTTTGAAGTTTCGCCGTGCTGTTTCTGAAGCGGCGGACGTCTGTCCTGTCTCTTTTCCATTGAGAATAACCTCAGTATAGTATAATCCTTATAGATTATACCACATTTTTTTGCATTTGTATATAATATTTATGAATATTTTTTAAGAAAAAAGAAAAAAAGCGGTTTCCCGCCTTTTTTCAGAGTAAATATTCGTATTTGTCGAAGCCGTACATGAGGGTGGCCGCCCTGTGGCTGTCGCTCGTCAGTATCAGCTTACCGCCCCTGCTCTTGATGTAGTCTATCATCTGAAAGTTGGGGTAAGGCGAAGAACGGTATCCGCGGGACATTGCTCCCGTATTTATTTCAAACGGCTTGCCGTAGGTGAGCAGTCTGTCCGCCGCCTTCTTCCATGCGCTGACGTATCTTTCGCTGTTGACGTCGATGTTGAAGCCGCAGTCGATGAACTTGCTGATGAGGTCAAAATGGCCGATTATGTCCGCTCCCGTCTTTTCGACGACCTGCGATTCCGTACGGAAGTACGCCTCGGCGAGAGCGTAAATATCTCCGCCGAAATATCTGTCCGCCGCCGAGTTCAGCTTTTCCGCGTCCCAATCGACGGGGACGTATTTGCCGTCAAGCAGGAAAAAATGCACCGATCCGATAACGTAATCGTACCCCTCGGTACTGTCCTCGGAGAAATAGTTCTGTTCGATTCCGCAGAGGATGTTCAATCTCCCGCGGTATTCCTCTTTGAGGGCGTTTATCTCCTCCCTGTACAAGCGGGCTTTTTCGATTGTCAGCGACGACGACTGAGCTCTCGTCGGTGCGTGCTCGGAAAAGCCGAGCGTCTCCATACCGAGCTCCAGAGCTTTTTCCACGATCTCTCTCGGAGTGTTTT
Organism: Candidatus Colimorpha enterica; assembly: GCA_018065475.1. Classification (GTDB taxonomy): domain Bacteria; phylum Bacillota; class Clostridia; order Oscillospirales; family CAG-272; genus Colimorpha_A; species Colimorpha_A enterica. The sequence continues at coordinate 3,842 of JAGHTD010000015.1, read as the reverse complement.
TGCCGTCGCAGTAGGTAGTATGTATATGAAAATCGCTTTTGATCATTTTACCACTCAGTCAGTTCTTTCATTACGGGCCAGGAAAGATCGGCGTAGAATCTGTGTCCCTCGGGTCCTACGACGTGACGGGCCATATCACCCGCTCCCGCTTTTTCGTAATATTCCTTTGTGACGGAAAACTCACGCTTTGCGGCAGCGATTGGGAAAATGACGTCGTCCTTTCCGCTGACGACTACGAGCGGACGGGGAGCGATCAGCCCCGCGAGGTCGCCCATGTCGAACTTTTCCGCAATTCCGGGAACGAAATTGCAGACGCAGTGGAACTGCACGCCTATCGACTCCTTATATCCGCTGAAAGCGCAGGAAGGCATTGCGGCGGCGATCCTCTCGTCGGCGGCTGCCGAATATACCGAGGCGGTGCCTCCTCCGGAATTGCCCATTATGCCTATTTTTTCGGGATCGAGCATCGGGAAATACGCCTTAACGAGGTCAACCGTCCTCATGACGTCCCACACTCTTTCGCCGAGCAAAGTGCGTCCGAGGATGAGAGCGGACATCGCCGGAACGTGGCATTTCGGCCCCGTTTCGTCTCCGCCTTCGATACCGAAACCGCGCTGTTCAAGCGCGATGGCGGCATAGCCCTCTCTGACGATCCTGACGGCAAAGTCGCGGTCTCCGCCCTTTATCGTCTGCTCGTCTCCTTCGTATTTAGGCGTGCCGAGGGATATGTGCATACCCGTCGAATGTCCCTGAAGGCAAATAAACGACGGTATCTTCCCGTCCTCAAACCTGCTTTTTACCGGTATTCTGATAACGGCGTTTGCGACGAAATCCTTTTCTGTATTGAAGCTGACCTCGTACTGCGTATAGTCCTCGTTTTCCGCCTTTTTAATTACGGGATCGGGGTCGCATTTTTCGAAGCGATCGAGCTTCAGAAGCGAAAAGAGCTCTTCTCTCGCCTTTTTCTGCCATCCGGCAAAGTCTTCTCCGTCCTTTATTCTTAACGACGGAACGTTACCGTCAAACTGTGCGATCCTATTATACATCGGATCGCTCATCGGGCTGATATTTTCCATTATATGTACTTCTCAAGGATCTTTTTCATCTCGGGGAGCTGCTGCTCCATCTCATATACGAGTTTGAACTGCGTTCTCGTGCGCACGAGGTTGTGCTCCGCGTATGCCGTTCTGAAATAGGTGTCGCCGTTGAGGTAGTCGGTGAGGAATCTCATTCCGCACTCGAAGGTGAGCATTATTCCGCTGAAAGGAATGAGGTCGAGCTCTGCCTTCGACAGAGTTTTTCCGCACTGTCCGAGGAAGCCCTTGATGAACGCCTCGTAGAGGTTGATGTCAAAATGGAGCTTGCTCAGATCCTGTTCGTCTTCGGGAGCCGTTGCGGTACCGAATCTGATCGCGTCTCCCACGTCGTAGTGGACGACACCGGGCATGATCGTATCGAGGTCGATGACGCACGCCGCCTCGTTGCTTCCGTCGTAAAAGAGGACGTTGTTCATCTTCGTGTCATTGTGAGTGACCCTGAGGGGAAGCTCGCCCGACGCTATCCTGTCAACGTAGGTCCCGCAGATGTCCTTTCTTGCCTTGACGAAGGCGATCTCCTCCGCCGCGGTGTCGGCTCTGCCGGAAAGGTTCTCTTCAAGTGCCTTCTCAAACGCCTCGTATCTCTTTACCGTGTTGTGGAAATCGGGGATGACCTCGACGAGCTTTGACGCGTCGAAGTCGAGGAGCATATTCTGAAAATCACCGAAGGCGTCGCCGAGCTTTTCAAGCAGATCGGTGCTGTCGGCGACCTGATAGGTATGTGCGTTGTCGATAAAGACGTACATACGGAAATAATGACCGTCTTCGTCTATCACGTAATATTTCCCGTCGTCTGCGGGAATGAAGTTGAGCGTCTTGGTCTCGCCGGGATGCTTTTCCTCGATGAAGCCGGTGACGCGGCAGATGTTGTTCATAAGACCTTCAACGTCTTTGAACACCGAGTTGTTGATCATCTGCATTATGTACTTTTTTCCGCCTGCCGTCTCGACGAAATATGTTCTGTTTATATGTCCTTCGCCGAAGGGCTCGATCTTTTCGATCTCTTCCTCTCCGAGGAAGCGTTTTACCGTATTTCTGATGTCTGCCATTTCTTTTATCCTTTTATGATTTCACATATTTTGTTTCTGAGTTCGAGTATCGGTGCGGCCGACGTCGGGTATTCGGAGAAGGTAACGTCGCCGAGGACTTCCTTTATTACCTCAAGCACCTTTTCCCTGCCGACCTTTTCCTCTGCGAGCTGAAGCGCGCCGTAATCCTGCACCGCCTCGTAGAACACCTCGTATCTCACCGATTCGATCGGCTTGCCGTTCTCACCGGGATATACGACGAAGGCGTCTCCCGAAGGAACCATGGCGTCTCCCGACTGGGTGACGAAGGGATTGATAAGACGGCGCGAGCCCATGCTGTAATAGAAGTTGAATCCCCAGTGCAGGAAGCCCTTGATCCCGAACTTATACAGCATAACGCCGATTATTCTGTTTCTGAAGGAAGGATAGGCGATGAATCTGTTGCTGACCTTATTGTACTGTCCGCAGCAGTAATATGCCCATCTTTCGCCGATGTCCTCGGCAAGGAAGCTCTCTATCCTGTTGGTAGCGGGAACGGGTATCTGCACCGCGCCGTTCTGATAGAACTTCACCGACGAGAGCGCGTCGATCTGCTTGTACTGACCGATATACGGCTTTATGATGTTCTTCGCTTTGAGGTAGCCCTCGAGATGCTCCTCGCTCGGCTCGTCAGAGACGTGGAAGTAGCAGTTGTCGATGACGCCTTCGGCTTTGAGGAAGGGCACGAGCTCGGAAAGGAATGCGGTGATGAACGCCGAGTATTCCTCTCCCGTCCCGTCGGTCTCCCATCCGAAGATACGGCGGTATCCCTCTTCGGTCTCCGCCATTACCTTGGGCGCATTCCTTGCTCCCCACTGCGTGAAGAAGTGCGAGATCTCAAAATGGGTTATCCCGCTGCGGTGCGCCGTATCTATCCAGCGCTTGAGAAGCGAGAAGTCGAACGAATAAACGCCGTTTGTCCTCTTTATCCCGACGAGCTGTACCGTCGGTCTTTCGCTTCCGACCTCGGTGTCGAGAGGGGGAGTGAATACGGGGGTGAGAATGCAGTTTATTCCTCCGCGTGAAGCGGCTCTCATATAGTTTTCGATGATCTCCCAGTGCTTTTCGGAGAACACGGGGACGTTATACCAGCTTGCGAGGCAGTCGCAGTGGAACCAGTTGGTATAGACGAGCTTCTGCTCCGGCTGGGAAGCGTCGATGACACTGACGGTGAGGGAGTTTTCGGTGACGGTCTCCTCTCCGTATTTCACCTTAACGGTGACGTTCTTCTCTCCCGCCGTCTTCGGGATATATTCAAACCAGAACGCCTTGAGCTGACCGGGAGCGAGATGGAATCTCGTCTCATCCATCGGTTCAAGTATCTCCGGATAGAGCGCCGAAGGGCTGTCGATATACAGCTTCGTTCCCACCGAAGGATCGCACCCGTAATGCGGGTAGTCGGCGTGGACCTGCTTGACCTCACGGACGGTGATGTCGGCGACGTCGTCTCCGCATATCTCGAGCGTGAAAAGAGGTATCTCGCGCGTATAGTAATCCGCAAGCGTGAGAAGCTGGAAGGAATAACGTTCGCCGATAAGCGCGTTTGCGTTTTTGAGCTCGGGGTATGCCTTAGGCAAAGTACCGACGAGCGCCTTCTCGAGCGATGACGTAATGACCGATGAGAAAATGCAGTTTTCCATAGAAAGTTCTCCTCTGCAACGTTTTCATAGTTATGATA
>JAGHTD010000057.1 GCA_018065475.1 Candidatus Colimorpha enterica | reverse complement strand
CCTCTGCGCCTGTCGGAAAAGCTCTACGCCGCCCTCGCCGCCTGGGCTGAGGACGATTTCCGCTCCCTCAACGGGCAGATAGAGTACCTCCTGACAGAATGCGTAAGGCAAAGAAAAAAGGACGGAAAGTACGTCTCCGAAGAGATCGACGTTCCGCCGGAACTCGATATCAAGTAAAGGATATATTGAAATGCTTATTATTGAACACCTGACAAAGAAATACGGCGAAAAGAAAGCCGTTGACGACCTCAGCTTACACGTCAAGCCCGGCACCATTTACGGCTTCATCGGCCACAACGGCGCCGGAAAAACCACGACCATAAAGGCGGCGACGGGGATCATGTCCTTCGACGAGGGACGTATCACGGTCGGCGGAAAGGATATCATCGCCGATCCGATAGAGTGCAAAAAGCTCTTTGCCTACATCCCCGACAACCCCGATCTCTACTCCTATATGACGGGATGGGATTACATTTCCTTCATTTCCGACATCTACGAAGTCCCCACGGGCGAAAGAAAAGAGCTCGCGGAGAAATACGCAAAGGAGTTTGAGATCTACGACAAGCTCCCGAATCAGATCTCTACCTATTCACACGGTATGAAGCAGAAGCTCGCCGTCATCTCCGCCCTTATCCACAAGCCGAAGCTATTGATAATGGACGAGCCCTTCGTGGGACTTGACCCGATAGCCGCCCACAAGCTCAAGCTCATTATGCGCGAGATCTGCGACGAGGGAGGAGCAATATTCTTCTCCACCCACGTCCTCGAGGTCGCCGAAAAGCTCTGCGACGAGATCGCGATCATAAAGGACGGCAAACTCATCAAGGCAGGCAAGACCGACGAGGTCACCGGCGATTCATCGCTTGAAACGGTATTCCTGGAGCTCGAAGGCAATGAGAATTAAAGCCCTGCTTAAAAAGAACCTCCTCGCCTTTCTTACCTCGATCTCGGGAAAGAATAAAAAAGGCGGGAAAGGAATGCCGATATTCATGGCGTTCATCTGGTTCCTCGTCATCGTGTCGGTCGGCTTTGCCTTCGCAGGTATGGCGCACGCCCTTTCGTCCGTCGTCCTCCCGCTCGGCCTCGACTGGCTCTATTACACCATGATATGTATCGTCGCTCTGGCGATAGGAATAATCTTCAACGCGTTCCTCGCGTCGTCGATGATCTACAACACCAAGGACAACGACCTGCTCCTCTCAATGCCTCTGACGGCAAACGAGATCGTCTTTTCAAGGGTCTGCCCGCTGTTCCTGCTCTCCCTTCTCTACTCCGCCCTTCCGATCATCCCCGCGATGATCGTCAAGAGGATAGAAGCAGGAAGGTTGAAGGCGGCAGAGATCGTGTTATCGATCCTCATCATATTCTGCCTCGCCCTCATCACCACCGCGCTTTCTTCCCTTCTCGGAAAGCTCATCGCCTCGATCAGCAAGAAACTGAAGAACAAGAGCGTCGTAACCACCTTCGTCATTCTCCTTTTCCTCGGTATCTACTACTACGTTTATTTCAACATAAACACCTATCTGTCGAAGCTCGTTGAAGCGAGCATTATGCTCGGCGAAAAGATAGAGGAAAACTGGTACTTCGCTCCGATCCGCTTTATGGGCCATGCCTGCACCGGAGACGTGCTCTCCTTCCTGTTCTTCTTCCTGCTCTCCGCCGTCATATTCGGCGCGGTCTATGCCTTTATCCTCGCCTCGTTCAGAAAGACTGTGACGGCCACCGAAGCGGTCGCATCCGGCAAGGCGAAGAACGGTGAGATGAAGAAAAAGAGCGTTGACGCCGCGCTCCTCAAAAAAGAGGCAAAGCGTTTCGTCGGAAGCTCCGCCTATATGCTCAACTGCGGTCTGGGTATCATTATGGGGCTTGCCGCATCCGTCATCCTCATAATCAAGGCGAAGGACGTCGGAAACATCTATTCGACGCTTCTCGCAATGGGTATCGGGCTGTCGCAGATAAACGAGTACGTTCTCATAGTCGCCGAAGCGGTCGTCTGCCTTATCGCCGCAACGATCGACACCGCCGCGCCGTCGATCTCCCTTGAAGGAGAGAACATCTCGATCCTCAAAACCGCTCCGATCAAGGCAAAGAGCGTTTTCAAGGCAAAATACGTCTTTGAGATACTGCTGACGCTTCCCTGCGTCGCCGTGATGTCAACGGTCATATCAGCCGTAATGTCGTTTGACGCCCTCTCGGCGTTCTCTCTCGTGCTGACCGCCGTCATCTATACCGTCTTCCATTCGGTAAACGGCGTTTCTCTCAACCTGCTCCTGCCGAAAATGGAATGGAGCAACGAGGCGGAGCCGATCAAGGCAAGTACCTCGGTCATGGTTTCACTTCTCGGAGGTATGATCTTCTTCCCGCTCTTCGCCGCGCTTTACGTCTTCGTGCTCAAAGCGTGTATGCCGGCTTATCTCTTCCTCCTGCTCTGCGATATTCTCCTCGCCGCCGCCACCTTCGCCGAGATCAAATGGCTCGGCAGCGCCAAGTGCGAAAAGATGTTCAAGGAACTGTAATTTCATAAAAGTAAAACGGGACTGTGACACAGTCCCGTTTTTTTCACATAAACGGTCTTAAATACCTTTTAAGATGCGTTACGTTGTCAACTTTCACACCGTATTCTCTCGCAAGAACGGACAAAGCCGCAACGTCATCTGAATTACGATACGAGGTTATCATCTGATTGGTTCTTTCCTCGCCGTACTTGCTGACGATATAATCGTAAAAGCCAAGCATATACAAAATGTAATAATTGATTTTTGTATTGTATCTGTCGTTGATGTCATTTGCGATATACCTATTGATTATATCACACATTGACGTTATTGGTCTATCGTTCAATTCGCTTATGTTTTTCGGTCTGACAATGAACTTGAAGATACTGCCATTCCAGCTTGCAAGGGCAAAAATGCCTCTCCACCCCTCTATTGTTTCCATGGAGTCAAACTTCATAAGAAGCTCATAGCACCTGTCGGAAAGTCTGATCACTCTGTCGGGCAAATTGATCGTTTTGCTTTCGTGGTCAACCATATCTCCCGTCGTTTCTACGATTTCCTCCGCTTTCATAAACCCGTTGTAGAACAAAAGCAGTATGAGTTCGAGATAATCCGCTTTATCGGTGTCAAAATCCTTGTGAAGGTCACTGATGATCCTTGCGACAATTTCCCATCTGAACGGCTCACGTCCTTCGGCAAGTCTTTTGGTCGCTTCCTTTCCCTTCATCCGTTTGTCATTGAGAGGGTTTCGTATCAGTTCAATATTGTCAATATAATAATTGAAAATTGCCCTTAACTGCGTCGTTATCTGATCAAGTCCCGAGTGTGAAACAAGAAATGACACTTCCACACCTTTACGCTTATTTCTCAATTCAAATATCAACCCGAATAAATCATCGACATTCATATCAATCAGCTCTTTGCCGATTTTCTTTTCATATTCGTAAAGTTCGGGCTTGTCTATTTGCGATCTTACCTTTGCCGCAGATGTTCCGGCTACGCTTTCAAAATATTTATCAAGTAATTCAGGCGTTGAGATCTTTCCCATAGTTGTTTTCTCTCTTTCGTTTTTTTCTACTGATACAGTATAACACATTTATTGATATTTGTCAATACTTTTCTAAATTATTTATAAATCTTTTTTATAGTTCAAAAAACGGTCTCCATTTCGGAGACCGTTTTGGTTTCTGTATTATTTTGAGCAATCGTCAACGTAGAAGACGCGGACTGCGTTGTCGTCCTTCTTCTCTTCCTTCGTCTCGGCTTTGACCTCGACTGCGGGAGCGGACTTCTTTTCGACAAACTTGAGATAGACCTGCGGGAACATAGCGTAGGAGAGGACGTCTTCCTCCGTCTTCGCCTTGTCGCCGATCTCTGCTCTCAGCTTGTCAAGCTCGGGAGCTATGAGGTCTGCGGGACGGCAGGTAAGCGGCTGTTCGTCGCCTATTGCCTTCTTTCTGATCTCCTCATTGACCTCACCGGGGAGCTTGCCGTACTTGCCCGCAAGCACGCCCTTCGACTCGTTGGTGAACATCTTGTATCTCTCGCCCGCCATGACGTTGAGCACCGCCTGGGTGCCGACGATCTGCGACGTGGGAGTTACGAGGGGAGGATAACCGAAGTCTTTTCTTACCCTCGGCACCTCTGCGAGGACGTCGGGGAGAAGCTCTTCACGGCCTGCGTCCTTAAGCTGTTTCATAAGGTTGGAGAGCATTCCGCCCGGGACCTGGTAAAGCAGCGTGTTGACGTCAACCGCATAGACCTTGGGGTTGATAAGCCCGTCTTCCTTCATCTTTGCGACGACCTTGCCGAAATGCTTTGCGATGTCGGAAAGGAGACCTATATCAAGACCGGTGTCGCGCTCTGTCCCTTGGAGGGAAGCGACGAGCGACTCGGTAGCCGGCTGTGAAGTGCCGTTTGCCATAGGCGAAAGGGCTGTATCGACGATATCAACGCCCGCCTGGGACGCCATAAGGTTGACCATATCGCCGGTTCCGGTCGTGTTGTGGGTGTGGAGATGAACGGGAATATCGAGCGCCTGCTTCAGCTTCTTAACGAGACTGTAAGCGTCCATCGGGAGTAGCAGGTTTGCCATATCCTTAATGCAGATCGTGTCCGCGCCTTCCTTCTGATACTGGAGGGCGAGATCGACGAAGTAGTCCTCCGAATGGACGGGGCTCTTCGTATAGGAGATCGCCGCCTCGCAGATAGCGGAGGGGTGAGTGATCTGCATCTTGTGGATGGCGTTCATGCAGGTCTTCAGGTTTCTGACGTCGTTAAGGGCGTCGAACATTCTGATGACGTCGATACCGTTTTCTATCGACTTGAAAACGAACTCTTCGACGACGTCGTCCGCGTAGTTGCGGTAGCCGAGAAGGTTCTGACCGCGGAGAAGCATCTGGAGCTTCGTGTTGGGAAGCGCTTCTCTGAGCGCGCGGAGGCGGTACCAGGGATCTTCATCGAGGAAGCGGAGGCAGGAATCGTAGGTTGCGCCGCCCCAGCATTCGAGTGACCAGTAGCCGACCTTGTCGAGCTTTTCGCAGGCGGGAAGCATATCCGAGAGTTTCATTCTCGTTGCCGCCTGTGACTGATGCGCGTCACGGAGTATCGTATCTGTAATAAATAGCTTGTTCATTATATCACCTTAGAAAAGCTGAGCAAGGGCGATAAGCACGCCTGCCGCTACTGCCGAGCCGATAACGCCTGCGACGTTGGGGCCCATAGCGTTCATAAGAAGGAAGTTTCTCGGGTTTTCTCTCTGACCTTCGACCTGGGATACTCTTGCCGCCATAGGAACGGCGGAAACGCCTGCCGAGCCGATGAGAGGATTAATCTTGTGGCCTTCCTTGAGGAAGAGGTTGAGGAACTTTGCAAGAAGCACGCCGCCGGCACTTCCCATACCGAAGGCAACAACGCCGAGGACGATGATGAGGATCGTCTTGAGGTTGAGGAAGGTTGCACCGGTCGCGGTAGCACCTACCGAAACGCCGAGGAAAATCGTGACGATGTTGCAGAGCTCATTCTGAACGGTCTTGGAGAGACGCTCGGTGACTCCGCACTCGGTGAAGAGGTTGCCGAGCATAAGGCATCCTACGAGAGGAGCCGCGTCGGGAACGAGCATTGAAACGAAGATGGTGACGACGATCGGGAAGATGATCTTCTCGGTCTTTGTGACCGTACGGGGCGTCTTCATCTCGATGAGACGCGCTTTCTTTGTGGTGAGAGCGCGCATGATCGGGGGCTGGATGACGGGGACAAGAGCCATATAGGAATACGCCGCTACCGCGATCGGACCGAGAAGCTCGGGAGCGAGGAGGGAGGTCGTATAAATGGCAGTAGGACCGTCGGCACCGCCGATGATACCTATCGAAGCCGCCTGCTTGAAGGTGAAGTCAACGACGGGAAGAAGTCTTGCCGCCGTGAAGGTGACGAAGATACCGAGCTGAGCGGCAGCACCGAGAAGAAGGGAGACGGGACTTGCGATCAGCGGACCGAAGTCGGTCATAGCACCGACGCCGATGAAGATAAGGCAGGGGTAAACGCCGAGCTTTACGCCGAGGTAAAGGACGTCAAGGAGTCCGAATCCGCCGCTTGCGAATACGCTCCAATCGACGTGACCGCCGGCAAATATCTCGGAGTGGAACATTCCCGCACCGGGAAGGTTTGAAAGGATCATTCCGAACGCGATCGGAAGGAGAAGGAGCGGCTCATACTGCTTCTTTATCGCAAGGAAGCAGAGGAAACAGCCGACAGCTATCATAATGAGGTTTTTCCAGATGTCGGGCGTAGCGACTGCCGTATAGAAGCCCGTGTTCCGGAGAAGGGTTTTCAGAGCTTCCATTTAGTTCACCGTAAAGATGAGGTCGCCGGTCGCGACCGTTGCGCCGGATGCGACTGCAAAATGTACCTTGCCGTCGCAGGGAGCGAGGATCTCGTTTTCCATTTTCATAGCTTCGAGGATAGCGACTACGTCGCCTGCCTTGACGGACGCACCGTCGGCAACCTTAAAAGAAAGGATGTTGCCGGGGATTGGGGCCGTGACCTTTTCGCCGCCTGCGGGCACTGCCGCCTTGGGGGCTGCGGCGGGAGTTGCCGCTTCTACTTCGGAGGCGTCTATCTCTTCGATAGCGACCTCATATTCTGTTCCGTTGACAATGATTTTGTACTGTTTCATATCACACCTCAAAGTTTTTTTATAGACTTGATTCTGATTGCCGATACGTCTTTTCCGAGAGTTTCGGCGATCGCGGCGGAAGCCACCGCGACGAGCGTGCCGTGATCGATGTCATCGGCATCGTTGTTTACGACCTGAACGGGCTTTTCGGGAGCGCTTTTTTCGTTCTTTGTGAACGCCGAGATCACCGCGTGCATGAGCATGATGATCAGGATAAGCATGACGAGCGTAAACGCGACCGTGCCGAGTCCGAGACCTACTGTTACCAATATTTCTTTAGCCATTTTTAGTCACCTTTCTAAACAGCCACATATTTCACATTATATATTATAACCATAATATTAAAAAAAGTCAAGTAAAAAACTTGATTTTAACGGCAAAATATGTTAAAATCTTTTCAGTTTAACAAAAGGTGATTTTTATGTCGGAAAAATACGTTTTTTTGGAGTCTGCGGACTCGACGAACGCCGAGGCAAGGCGGCTTATAGAGCAGGGAGAGAGCGGCGATTTCGTCATCATCGCCGACAGGCAGACCTCCGGCAGAGGCCGCCTCGGCAAGACTTTCTTCTCGCAGGAAGGCGGGCTTTTCATGACCGTCTGCTTCTCGCCGTCAGAGATCACGTTTCTCACCTCGAAGGCGGCGCTCGACGTCTGCACCGTGCTTGAAAAATACGGACTTGAGCCGAAGATCAAGTGGGTGAACGACGTATATATTGATAAAAGGAAGATATGCGGGATACTCGCCGAGCGCGTCGGGGATCGCGTTATCGTCGGCGTGGGGATCAACTGCGGAAAAAGTGAGTTTCCAGACGAGCTTAAAAACAAGGCCGGGAGCGTTTCGCTTCCCGTTTCGCCGAGAGAGATCGGCGTTCAGATCGCCGGGGAGCTTCTTCGTTCGTCATTTTCGATCGAAGAATACCGCCGCCGCTCGCTCCTCCCGGGGCTTGACATCGTCTATACCGTAAACGGCGAAACCAAAAGCGGAAAAGTCACCGGGATCGACGACGCCTGCGGGCTTATAGTCGATACGCCATTCGGCACAGAGATCCTCCGCAGCGGTGAAGTGTCGATCGTGAAGTTCTGACAGTATATGAAAAAAGAACGCCCGGCGTTCTTTTTTTGATGGAAAGCCGGTCGTCCTTCCCGTGATGAGCAGATTGTTCTATACAGGAGTAGGGGAGGGGCTTGTTTCTCCCGATAGGTGGCTGACGTTTTTCATTCTGTTTGACACAAAGCAATTACCGCTATTTTGCAAGCGGGAGCACCAAGGCGCTCCCCTACGGGCGATTCATCGTCTTTTTCCTACACACGGGTAACGCCATTTGCCGCCGTTTTTTGACGCTTTTCCGTCGCAATACGAGAAAAATCATTTTTTTCGCGCAAACATTTGACATTTTCCATTCATTATGATATAATACTCTCAAATCTTATCCTTACGAGGAAACCGTGAATAAAAATATAAAAAAAGCACTTGCGTTATTCCTGTCCGCGGCATCGCTGTGTCTTCTTTTCTCCTGCAATAAGGAGCCGGAGGATGTCAACTACGACATCGGGATGGACACAAACTTCGAGCCCTGCTCCGGGCTTGAGGACGGAGGCGGAAGGACCGCACACGTCATACTGCTCACCGGGCAGTCCAACTGCAT
>JAGHTD010000185.1 GCA_018065475.1 Candidatus Colimorpha enterica | reverse complement strand
CATATAAGCCGTTCGAGCTGTCGGTCGGCCTCCCTTATCAGCTCCTCTCCCCTGCGGAAAACGGGCGAGCTTTTCCCTCCGGTCTCCGAGCAGAGCGAGATCCGTGTGAACAGCGGTTTGCGGAGGTTTTCTATATAGGTCGCGGGGCGGATATCCTTCCATTCCCTCACGTCCTCCGCCTTGGCGGGGCTTATCCTCCCGCTCTCGTTGTCCTTCACGCGGAAGGTGTTCTCGATAAGGTATCCGTTCCCGCAGCGGGTATGCCTTTCCAAACGGATATAGGTCTTTTTCCCGATCTTATGCAGGGAGGTGAACTCCCCGCCGGAGGGGTTGCCGTCGCCGTCGGTCTCGGTGACCTTATATCTGAACGGGTCGAGCGTCTCCTCCCTTATCCCGCCGGGGGAATAGTAGGGCTTGATCACGACCTCCCCGTACTTGCAGAGCATTTCGGCGGTGCGTTTCATCCCCGCGAGGAAGTCGCCGAGGGCGGGGGATTTCTGCCCGTCCCCCGTCTGCTCGGCTGTGAACTCGTTGACCGTCATCCTCGCAAGCTCCGCGCAGGTCGCCTTCGCTATGCAGAGGCGGTCGGAGTCGTAAAGCTCAAGACTTTTCAGCAGTCCGGCGTCGGCTTCCCTTTCGGGCGGAAGCGATGCCCTTCCGGTGAAAAACATCCTTCACCTCCGCTTTTCAGTCGTTGCCGGGCGTTGCGGGCGGGAGGACGAACGCCACGCCGTCGATACGGTTTGAGAGGATGAAGACGTCCTCGTGGCTCTCCTCGTAATAGACGTACTTACCTCCGGTCGCTGCGGTGGGCTCGTCGAGGCAGGAATACTCGTAGCTGACGGGGGTGATGACCGCCTCGGGGTGGATGAGGAGCATGGAGATCTGCTCCGCGTAGTCCTCCGGCTCGTAACCGCTCGTGAAGTCGTAAGCGGTCTTGAAGAGAGCGGACGGAACGACGCAAACCTCCACGCCGTCAAGCGAGGTGACGGTACGGTCGATACCCGAGGTGGTCTGTATCCTTCCGCTTCCCGCCGCGGTTCTGATGAGCGACATGACCGCGGGGGTGACGTAAAGTATTCTTCCGTGCTCGGGGACGTTCTTTTCGGTCATCGCGTCCATAAGGGTGTCGAAGGTCGAAAGCACGTTCGAGGAGGTGAGCGTCACTCTCGTGGGGGTCTCACCCTCGTCGGTGTAGTCGGCGTAGAGCTTCGAGATCGTATAAGCGTCCATTTCGGGGAACTTCTGCTCCTCGTTGAACACCTTTGTGATGTTCTGAATAGCCGCCGCGCCTGCCGTCTGGTCGATGTCGGCGGGGTGGACGAGGGTGCTCCACTTTCTTTCGTGGCTGAGACTCTTGGTGTCCCAGCTGTTTTCGTAGTTGCGGGCGAGGGTGGGAACGCTGTCACGGTCGTTCGCCGTTCTGCCCGAGACGGTGATGACGGGGATCTCCACCTTCTTTCCTCCCGCGTAACGGAATCTGCCGTTGTTCGGGGTTGCGTAAAGCGCGCCGAAGCGGAGCACGTTCGGGAACGCCTGACCGAGGTATTCCTCGTATTCTCTTGCGTAATTGAGATTGTTCATTTTGTTTTTTCCTTTCGTTTTGAGGTTTTTTCGGGCGAAAGAGGGGCGCGGGCAGTTTTAGGCAAGCCCGCCGGGGGCTGCCGAGGGAACTGCGCTTGTTCCGGGGTGCTTTTCCGTTCCCCCGCGCGGCCTGCGCTTGCCCTTCATTCGCCGGTTTTTGTTTTTTCTTTTCGCCGCCGACC
>JAGHTD010000325.1 GCA_018065475.1 Candidatus Colimorpha enterica | reverse complement strand
CATCGTACTCGTTGATGACCGCGCGGGCGCAGGAAGGCACCTTCAGCTGATACCTTTCGACGTGCTGGATGCAATGGCCGTAGTGTGCGTCGGCGAGAGCGCCGATAAGACGCGACGACCAGTAGAAGTTCTCGGTCGATACGTCGAGGGTAACGTCGCTGACGTACGCCGGCATTTTGTCCACGTTCGTATAGAGCGGGATGACGGTGTTGAAGGCGTTGGAGCCGAAGCATATCCACTCGACCGCCTTTATCGGGTCGGGCTTGTCGCCTCTTATCTGCAATATGTGCATAACTCCGGTACGGCTTATGCCTATCGGGCGGTACTTGCCCTTAAGCGGGCTGTCACCGCGGGAATAGGGGTTGTAGGGCGTTCCCTGGAAGTAGGACGAAAGGATGTACTTCACGTCCTCTGCCGTGACCTTCTTCTCGGGGACAAAGGACCAGGGGATGTTGTCGCTTTCGGGTGTGAAGTCGGCGTTTTCGCCTTCCCACTTGTATCTCGTCGGCAGGAAATATCTTCCCATATACCAGCCGCGGGGAGTGTTGTAAACGTGGTCGGAATCGCTGTGCGAGCCGTAGGCAAGGCGGGGATTGAACTCACCGTCGATCTCAAGGAAAAGCCCGTTTTTCTTCGTGAACCCGTAAAGATCGGGCGAGCAGAGGTTGTTCTTTTTCTCACCCATAGCGTCGTCGAAGTCGAACCTGTCAAGCCCGAACTGGTTGGGCATAATGACGACTTCGTCGTCCCCGACCTTTCTCGCTATCCAATGGTGTCCGCCTATCGTTTCAAGCCACCAGACCTCGTTTTCGTCGCTGAAACCGATACCGTTCATCTCGTAGGTGCCGTATTTCTCAAGCAGAGAGCCGAGGCGGAGAACGCCTTCACGCGCCGACTTTATATAAGGAAGGACGATGGCGACAAGGTCCTCTTCACCGATACCGCCCGGTTTGTCCTTTTCCCTTCTGCTCTTCGCCTTTTCGTAAACGACGAGCGGATCGGCGCCGAGGACCCTCGGGTTTGAGGTTATGGTCTCGGTGGCGGTCATGGCGACGTTTGCGGAGTTGATACCCGCGGCGGGCCATATTCCGCCCGAAGGATCGACACTCGGCGTGCAGGTGTAGGAGAGCGGATTATCGGGCAGCTCGATCTCAAGGTGAGCGATCACGCTCTTGTATTTTTTCGGCTGTTTGTCGGGTGTGACTACGATCAGCTTTTTTTCGTCAAAATGCCCGTCGTCGTTGCGGGCTATCATCGTCGAGCTGTTGTTTGATGCTTTCTTTCCGACAAGAATCGTTGTGCATGGCATAATTATCCTCTTTCCGCCCGTCGGACGGGCAAAAGCAATATTCTATGCCTTATATTTTACCACATTTTGACCGTCAAATCAACAGAGCAAGGGAGAAAACCATGAAAAAACGTCGTAAAAGCAAAGCCCGGGGAATTAACCCCGGGCGGAAAAAGCACAATATGAATCGGGCTGCGAAGTCCGATCAATGATCAGTGACCTCTGTAATCGTTATAATCAGACTTTTCCATTTGGCGATTTGTTGTCATGTAAGCTTATTCTTTTTCTGATACTTTTTTAACAATTCTTTTGTTTGATAGTATTTTTATTACAATGGAAGATATATACAGTACCGTAAAAGAAATATCGTAGATGGTTTTGGCTGTTTTCATTCTTTTTGACATTGTTGAAAAAAAGTTAAGTTCAAAATAGTTATTTATATAATATACAGCTCCACAAAAAGCGATAATAACAAGCACCGCATATATACATAAAGATATTCTTGTAATTGAAGTTATAATATTTTTGCTCTCATCATATAAAATAAGTGCTTTTTTGTCATATTTCTTCAGAAGCAGAAACTCTATAACAGAAATCACCGGGGGAAGGGCAAAATGCGATATCAAGTACAAAGAAACAAATCCCCAAGTTGCAAATACTGCCTCAATCACATAAATTAAAATGAAAAGAATCAGAATCGTCAAAAAGCAAGAAATGTATAAACTTTTTTTCTTAAATGAATAAAGCTTTGAATAGTATCTTTCATCAATGAATTTGAAGAACAGTATCAATAATGCTGACGGCAGAAAGAAGAGCAGGTATGTAGTACAGCTTGAAGCTAAGGATTCAATTAGTTCATTCATGATTGCGAACCTCATATTTCTTTTTATATTATTATAATGTTTTTCCCCTCCTATGTCAATACCCCCCCGATTGTTTACAGT
>JAGHTD010000326.1 GCA_018065475.1 Candidatus Colimorpha enterica | reverse complement strand
CCCGACGAGATTCCAGCACCCCGTTGCAGGCACCTACAAGTAGTGGTGCATCGAGAACGGCAAGAAGTACTTCTCCGTCGCTTCCGGCGGAGGCACAGGCCGTACTCTCCATCCCGACAACATGGCGGCAGGTCCCGCTTCTTACGGCATGACCGATACGATGGGAAGAATGCACTCCGACGCACAGTTCGCAGGTTCTTCCTCCGTCCCCGCTCACGTTGAAATGATGGGTCTCATCGGCGCAGGAAACAACCCGATGGTCGGTATGACCGTCGCTTGCGCAGTCGCAGTCGAAGAGTCCCTCAAGGGCTGATTTACAATGTATTAAAAGCAAAAACGGTTCTTTTTGAACCGTTTTTTGCTTTTTGTTTGATTTTTCAATGTTTTTGTGGTATAATGTACTCAGTTATTCCGCTTCGCAGAATCGCGGGCATTGCCCGCCTGCGTCTTGCGACGCGCTGAGTAATTGACGGCTGCGCAAAAATGCCCTTGCAAGCAAGCATTTTTGCTTATGGTATAATATACTCAGCCAATTCCGCTTCGCAGAATCGCGGGCATTGCCCGCCTGCGTCTGACGACGCGCTGAGTAATTGACGGCTGCGCAAAAATGCCCTTGCAAGCAAGCATTTTTGCTTATGGTATAATTACAAGGTATGCGGCGAGCGGATACCTGCGCCGTCCGAAAGTATTGTAAAAACACTGTAATATGCAGATTATGTCAGAAGAGGGTGACGTTTATGAAAGACGAGCTTACACAGGTCGATATAGACAAAATGAAAGAGGAGATCGAATACCGCCGTTCCGTGCTTGCCCCGAAGTGGAGAGACGCGATCAAGAGCGCAAAGGAACAGGGCGACCTCAGCGAAAACGACGAATATCATTCCGCGAGAAGGGAATGGAGAAACAACGAGAGCAGGATCGCATACCTTGAAGCGATGATAAAGAGTGCGATCGTCGTTTCCACCGACACCGACGTGAATACGATCGGCCTTTTCGACAACGTGACGCTTTACTACGTTGAGGACGACGAGACGGAGACCATCAGGGTGGTCACCACTCTCCGAAACGATCCGAGCAAGGGCAATATTTCAAAGGAATCCCCTCTCGGTAAAGCCGTTCTCGGCGCGCATAAGGGAGACACCGTGACCGTAAATGTCAACGACACCTGTTCGTACGAAGTGCAGATCGTTGATTTCACAAAGGGAGAGGACGACGCTTCTCTCGAGATCTCGAAGTTCTGATATGAAAAGCTATAAGATAAAGATATTTGACGCCAAGCCCGCCGACTATTCGGAGGTCGGTACGGCAGAGATCGACTGTTTCAGGTGGTTTGAAGGATATACTCCGAGATCATACGCAAAGCTCTTTTTCGTGAAGAACGACGGCTTCTACGTGAGAATGTACAGCGAAGAAACCGATCCGAGGGCAGAGTGCCGCAACTTCTTCGACGCGGTATGCGAGGACAGCTGTCTTGAGTTTTTCGCGGCGTTTGACGGCACAAAGGACGATTACGTCAACGTAGAGATGAACTGCAAGGCGGTATCGCACATCGCATTCGGAAAGGACAGACATTCAAGGCAGAGGATAGACTCGATCGTCGGGAAGCCGTTTGATGTCGTTTCCGGCAGAGAGGGAAGCTTCTGGTTCGCCGAAGCGAGGATAACCCTTGCCGACCTCGAAAAGATCTACGGTCTTGATCCGACGACATTCACCGCCGGATACAGGTTCAGAGGCAATTTCTACAAGTGCGGAGACAAAACGGAAATGCTGCACTACGGTATGTGGAGCCCCGTTGACAATCCCACCCCCGACTATCACCGCCCCGAGTTCTTCGGAGAGTTCATTATGGAATAAACAAAACTGCGGCAAATTGCTTTGCCGCAGTTTTTTAACGGTAGTTTTTTTGTGTTAGGTGTCTCAAGGGTTTTTTCAATACGGTATATTTACACAAAAGCTGACCGTTTCATCATAGTTGCCAACTGTTACATCAGCAGGGAGCCGGCACAACAGTCTTTTATCCTCATAATGAAACTGAAACTCACATTTTTCCTCGCCGTACACTTTGATCAGTTTGATTTCGGGGTGCTCTTTGGCGAGATCGCTGATATATTTTTCTATTGACGCTTTGCAAAGGTCAATATCCGTTTTCGCAATGGCTTCTTGTATATTGTCCGGGATTCCTTCCGGATATACCATTCTTTCGATCCATTCTATTATATTCCCCTGCTTCGTCAA
>JAGHTD010000248.1 GCA_018065475.1 Candidatus Colimorpha enterica | reverse complement strand
AAACATTTCAGGAGGTCATATATGTCATTCAAGAGCTTGAAGGTTGTTGATAATATCTATCAGAACAATCTGTTTTTCCCGATGCCGACGGTCGGCATTTCGACGCTGTGCGAGGACGGAACGACGACGATCGGCAGCTATTCGCTGATCTTCCCGTATTACATCGCGGGCAAGGATTACTACGCCATGATCCTCGAATGCCGCAACTCCTCAAACACGGCACAGAACCTTCTCCGCAACGGCAAGTGCGCCCTCAACTTCATCAAGGACGACAAAAAGGCGTTCAAGGAGCTCGTACGTCTCGGTTTCCCGGGCAAAACTCCCGCCGAGAAGATGAAGGACTGCAACTTTGAGCTCGTCAAGGGCGAGGCGGAGGGCGAAAGACCTCTGATCATCAAGGACGCATACCAGGTCATCGAATGCACCTGGGACGACACGCTCGAGGACGGCTTCAAGTCAAAGGCCCACATCGGCGAGCTTGAAGGCGTCGAGCCCCCTTACAACAATTTCAACGGCATAACCTCCAAGTTCGGCTGTCATTTCATTCTGAAGATCGACAAGATCCTCATGGAGGACAAATACGCCGACAATCTCAAGAACGGTCTGAAAAAGCGTTCCTTCCCTCCCGTTCCCGTCGATTACGGCTACCACGACAGCAAGAACTTCTGGTATAAGAAGTTCAAGGGCATCCTCCCGACGAGCGAGCCGATCGCGACGAGCAACGCCGGCTCTGTTGACAGCGTAATGTACTGCGCAGAGAGACTTGACACCCCCGTCAAGTTCACGAAGGAAGCGTGCGAGCTTTACGTCAAGATCCCGAGACCGTTCGTGAAGGCGGCTCTTCTCGAGATCGCGCAGATCGCCGAAGAAAACGGCATTTCCGTCATCGACAAGGAAGCCGCCCTCAAAATTGCGGAGATCAAACGCTCGAGAAAATAATTCCGGTTATTCTTTCATGCGCCCGGGAATCTTCCCGATAAAAGCGAAAAAGATAACATTGTTTACACCTTGCAGAGCTTCTGCAAGGTGTTTTTAATTTGTTGTCATATTTGACGGCAGTCTTTTTTATGCCTCTTTTTATCAAAAATCGAAATTGACAACAAAAGTTGTCGTAAAAGACTACCATTTTCTTAAAAGATGTGGTATAATATTGTCCATAGGATGATAATTTACATGGCAAAATTATTAAAAGAAAACGTTGATTACTATATGCAGCTAAAAAACATCAAAAAATACACTCACTTGCTTGCAGAAGTGGGAAAGGAACTCGGCTGTCAAGGTCAGAAATGTAATCAATTTGCAAACCGCGAGAAAGCCAACTTTTCAAAAATGCTCAAAGGCGAAAGACCGTTGAAATACGAATTCGTCATCCCGCTTGAAAAGATTTTCGGTGTTTCACTTGCGAGACTGACGGATGAGAATGCCTTTTTGCTTCCCACCGAAAAGGAAAACATTCCCTTTGACAAGGGCTTCAGATACTACGCAGCCCGTGACGATCAGGAATTATACGAAAAAGAGTTTGATAAAAAACTTAACAAGGACGGAAAAAGCATACTTAACAACACGGATGAATTCGGTAAAACGTTCTTGGACTACGTCGTTGAATACGGATCGGAAAATGGTGTAAGATACCTTTACAAATATTATAAACCGAGAATGAAGTGGTGGGACACTCAATTTGAATTATTTACGGAAAAAGAAACGATTTGGTTAACTATGGAAAATGTTATGCCATTTGTCAGACTGATAGCCGGTATGAATGATCCCGAGATATTTTACTCGTTTTTCGATTCATATTTTATGTTTTTCACTAATGGTTCCTACGACGGCGATTATCTTCTCTTCAACGCCGACGAATATCTGAAAATTATTATGGATAACAAAAATCTGTTCAAAGCGCTTTTTGAAGCAAAGCCGTACAAGCGCTTGCACAGCAATTTCGAAAAAAGGGAAAGCGGAAGAGATAGTACAACCTATAATTCGCCAAATCCTATTCTGAATAATTGTCTGCGTTTTGCTCTGAAACATCTGCCGGATTACAGAAAGCAAGCGATCACTATTCTGAAGTTCGGAGCAACACATAATATAAAAGTCGGAGAAGGAAGAAACGGTCTTTGCGTTAACAATGAATTCGGTAATATCATTGATACTGCCGACAGATTCTATCATGGATTTGCAATCGTAACCAACGAGAAAAACATAGAAGATCAAGAAATTGCCGGACTTATTGAGCAATTACCAAAATATCCGGATCGGGGAGAATGGAGAAATGAAAACTATTAAAAAATCGCTTAAACACGTTAATTGGAAACTGTTTTTCGCGCTTCTCGTCATGGGGTTATGCCCGACTGTGTGGACGACGGTGCGCACCTTCTTTGTCGGGCAGCTCCCGGGCGAATATTCCTATTCAATCGCCGGGCAGCTCTCGTGGGTGAATCTGCTTTATGAGATCGCAAGCGAAGCGATCATCCTGCCGCTGTTCTTCTTTATCGGAAAGGTGACAAACGACAGAAAAGAGTTCGAGAACCGTCTGCGTACGGGACTGATTCTGTCCTTCGGCGTCTATGCGATCCTGTCTGCTGTCATTTTGCTCTTTGCAGAACCGCTTCTAT
This sequence comes from Candidatus Colimorpha enterica, assembly GCA_018065475.1. Taxonomy (GTDB): domain Bacteria; phylum Bacillota; class Clostridia; order Oscillospirales; family CAG-272; genus Colimorpha_A; species Colimorpha_A enterica. The sequence goes on along the minus strand of JAGHTD010000248.1, from coordinate 773 downwards.
CCGCAATGGCAGCGGACAGTGCGATTATTGCCGAATCCGCCGCGTATATACGCATCGAGAGCGTTGCCAACGTCTTCGGTATTCTGTTCAGCTTCGTCTGCGTGGCGCTCGTTTCCCTCGGCAAGAGCCGTCTCGTGTATCTTTTGACGGGTATCAAACTTGCGCTCTGCCTCGTGTGCGATACCTTCCTTGTCTCCACGCTTCCGGTTTCGTTGAACCTCGGCGTAAACGGCATCGGGTACTCCAACATCATCGTGAATATTCTGCTTTTCGCGGCGGTCACCGTGATCCTCGCCCAAGAAGGATATCGGATCTTCGGCAAAGGAAAACTTTCCTTCGCATGGGCGAAAGATTTTGCGAAGATCGGCGGCATTTCGGGACTTGAATCCTTCGTGCGAAACATCGCCTATATGCTGATGGTCTCGCGTATGGTCAATATGGTCGGAGAGCAGGGGACATATTGGGTCGCCAACAACTTCATTTGGGGTTGGATGCTCCTCCCGATCACCCAGCTCGGCGAACTCATCAGCAGGAGACGGCGAAGGACGAAAATGCCGTGAAAAACAACACGCTCGGCTATTTCACGATCACCGGTATCGTCTGCGTCCTGTGGGCGGTGCTGATCCCGACCTATAAGCCGTTTATGCAGTACGTCCTCGGCTATTCCGACGTGGACAAGCTTTTCGGGCTTGTGATGGTCCTCTTCGGTTTCTACGTCCTCTACGCCGTGCAGAACGTCTTCGACTCGACCTTTTACGGGCGAGGCAAAACGA
>JAGHTD010000103.1 GCA_018065475.1 Candidatus Colimorpha enterica | reverse complement strand
GTCAGACGCATCGGGAGGTCACGGTAGGAACGGGGCTTGTTGAGATATACCTGATACTGGAACGGGCAGGTCATGGGACGCATTGCGAAGCATTCCTTCGTCTCGTCGAAAGGATCGCCGATGACGAACATACCGTCGAGGTAGTGATCCCAGTGGCCGGAGATCTTGTAAAGGTCGCGCTTTGCCATAAGAGGCGTCTTCGTGAGGATACAGCCCCTCTTCTGCTCTTCGTCCTCTACTCATCTCTGGAGGAGCTGGATAACTCTTGCGCCCTTGGGGAGCATGATCGGGAGACCCTGGCCGACGTAATCGACCGTCGTGAAGTATTCAAGCTCACGGCCGATCTTGTTGTGGTCGCGCTTCTTTGCTTCTTCCTGCTCTTCGAGATAAGCGTTCAGCTCGTCCTTAGTGGGGAACGCGGTACCGTATATTCTCTGAAGCACCTTGTTTGCCGAATTGCCTTCCCAGTATGCGCCGGTGCACTGCGTCAGCTTGAACGCCTTGATCGCGCCGGTGGAATGAAGATGAGGGCCGGAGCAGAGATCGACGAAGTTGCCCTGCTTGTAGAAGGAAATGTCGCTTCCTTCGGGGATACGGTCGATGAGAAGGACCTTGTAGGGCTCGTTTCTCTCTTTCATGAACTTCTTTGCCTCGTCTCTCGGGAGGGTGAAGCGTTCAAGGACGATGTTCTCCTTGACGATCTTCTTCATCTCCGCCTCGATCTTTGCGAGGATGTCGGGAGAGAATGCGATGTCGCTGTCGATGTCGTAGTAGAATCCGCTGTCGATGGCGGGGCCGATCGTCAGCTTTGCCTCGGGGAACAGTCTTTTTACCGCCTGCGCGAGAACGTGGGATGCGGTGTGACGGAAGATCTTTTTTCCTTCCGCGTCAGCAAAAGTGCAGGGTTTTACGTCGTCGCCGTCTTTAACTTCTTGGGAAAGCTCGGCAAGCTCACCGTTGACGAAAGCGGCGAGGACCTCTCTGCTCATAAGCTCTTTTTCTTTAAGTATTTCGTATGCTGTCATAATGACCTCCAAAAAAAATAAAACACCCCGAACAATATCGTTCGGGGTGCAAAAAACATAGTTTGCACGGTTCCACCCAAGCTTTTAACTCTTTTAATATGAAACTGTGAATCAAAGGTGGTACCCTTACCGGCATAGCGATGCGGCTCTCAGCCATCCGCACTCTCTGTGCGCCCGTTTCGGCAGGACTTGTCCTTCTTATATTATTTTATCACCTATCGGCGCAAATGTCAATAGATAATGACGTTTTTTCTCAATCTGCGGGATAACCGTCGGGATTTTTGCTTATAGCGTTCCAGGAATCGCGGCACATATCGTCGATATTGTGCTTTGCCTCCCAGTTGAGAAGCGCTTTTGCCTTGTCGGGGGAAGCGTAGCACTCGGCGATGTCGCCCTCACGTCTGGGTGCGATGACGTAAGGAACTTCGTGTCCGCACGCCTTCTCGAAGCCGTGGACGACGTCGAGGACGGAGTAGCCGTTTCCGGTGCCGAGGTTGATCGTTTCGACGCCCTCGTGGCTGTCCGCGTAAGCGACTGCGGCGACGTGACCGTCGGCGAGATCGACGACGTGGATGTAATCGCGCACGCCGGTCCCGTCGTGAGTGGGGTAATCGTTGCCGAAGACAGAGAGGCGGGGAAGACGTCCGACCGCGACCTTCATGATATAGGGCATAAGGTTGTTGGGAATGCCGTTGGGGTCCTCGCAGAGAAGCCCGCTCTCGTCCGCGCCGGTCGGGTTGAAGTATCTGAGGATGACGATGGAGAGGGTGGGATCTGCCTTTGAAACGTCACGGAGGATCTCCTCGATGAAGTATTTGGTCCTTCCGTAGGGGTTGGAGCATTTGCCGACAGGCATATCCTCGGTGATCGGAACGGATGCGGGATCGCCGTAAACGGTGGCGGAGGAGCTGAAAATGAGCTTTTTGCAGCCGTATTCCTTCATCGTTTCAAGGAGCGTCAGGGTGGTGTCGATGTTGTTGCGGTAGTATTCGACCGGCATCCTTACGGATTCCCCGACGGATTTGAGGCCCGCAAAGTGGATCACGCAGTCGGGCTTTTCGGCTTCAAAAAGCTCTGAAAGCGCCTCTTTGTCGGCAATGTCGATTTTGTAGAACGGTACGCTCATTCCTACGAGCTTTTCGATCCTTCTCAGTGCCTCGGGCTTCGAGTTTGAGAAGTTGTCGGCGATGACGATGTCGTAGCCGTTTCTGATAAGCTGTACCGATGTGTGTGAGCCGATGTATCCGGCTCCGCCTGTCAATATGATCTTCATATTTCAGTTCCTTTCCGAGAACGTTATTTGTAATTGTATTTGCTCAGATATTCTTCGAGGCAGAGGTCTTCTTCGGTCATCCTTTCGGCGTGGTATCTGCCGACGTAGCGGAAGTACCACGGGCTGTAGGTCTCACCGGTCTGAGCCGATTTGCCCTGCGGGTATCTGAGTATGAAGCCGAACTTGCGGCAGTTTTCTTTCAGCCATATCCCCGCCTTGGTATTTTCAAACGAAACGTCGGCGAGACTGCAGTTGTGGAGGATCACCGAAAGCCCCGTCTCCCTGTCGTCGTCCGAGGCGTCGTTTTCGTCATAACCGGAAATTACGGTGAGCTTAAGCCCCGACTGAGGGTTTGTGAGGTCAATTTCCTGTGCTCTCATCTCTTTGAGCATAGCTTCAAGCGCCTTTGCGGCGTAAGGGGAGAGCGAAACGCCGCGCCCGTTCAATTCATCACCGACAACGGTAAGATCGCCCGGCCTGTATTTCAGCGAAAGAAATGCGTTCCTTTTTTCGCCTATCGGGTTGATGTATTCCTCGTAAGCCGACATATCGGAGAGATAGC
>JAGHTD010000143.1 GCA_018065475.1 Candidatus Colimorpha enterica | reverse complement strand
TTCTTCTGTGGAGAGGGGAAGCCCCGTCATCATCTGACCGACGAGCGAGAAGCCGTATTTCGTCACGAGCCGGCAGGCGTTTCTGCTCTGTTCGGCGCTGTGACCGCGCTTTGACGCTTCAAGGACTTTGTCGGACATACTCTGTATGCCGAGCTCAATATATTTCACCGGATAGCGCGACAGGATAGAAAGTATCTCGTCGCTGATGTAGTCCGGTCTCGTTGACATCCTTATATGAGACACCCGCCCGCTTTTGCAGTAACGGTCGGCTGTGTCGAGAAGCGAGATCATCAGCTCCCGGTCTATCCCCGTGAAGGAACCTCCGAAAAAGGCGATCTCGGTCTCCGCACCGTCTTCGATGGTCGAAAGAGCGTTTTCAATCTCCTTTTCGGCGTCGGCGAGGATGGTGTCTTCATCCGCGTGCCGCTTCCCCGAAATGCTCTTCTGATTGCAGAAAACGCAGAGGTTGGGACAGCCGAGGTGCGGTATGAAGACCGGAATGTTAACGTGTCTCATACTCCGAAGAGCTTGAGGGCTTCAAACGCCGCCTTCTGCTCTGCGGCGCGCTTCGACTTGCCGGCGCCGTGGCCGACTATGTTCCCGTTCAGGAGTGCATCGACCTCGAATACCTTGTCGTGAGCGGGCCCCGATTCGGAGGTCACGACGTATTCGAGAATGTCGCCGTGTTCACGCTGTACGATCTGCTGAAGAAGCGATTTGTAGTCCATATCGTTGCCGGAGCTTACGATCCCGTCGATCACGCGCGTGATCCTCGGGAGCAGGAAACTCTTTACGGGCAGGATACCTCCGTCGAGGAAGATCGCCGCAAGAAGCGCCTCGAAGGCGTCGGCGAGAATGGACGGTCTGCTTCTTCCGTCGGTAAGGTTTTCACCCTTTCCGAGGAGGAGGTAGTCACCGAGATTTATCTCCTTCGCAAGTCCGCAGAGCGCTTTTTCGCACACCGCACCCGAGCGGATTCTCGAAAGGTCTCCCTCGGGAAGATCGGGATATTTTGCGTACAGATATTCCGACGAGATGAACGAGAGCACCGAGTCCCCGAGGAACTCAAGTCTTTCGTTGCAGTAGCCGATCTGTGAGTGAGTATTGCTTTCGTTTGCGTAGGAAGAATGGGTGAGCGCAAGCGTAAGCAGGGATTTGTCGGTGAAAACGTGGCCTATTACGTTTTCAAGCTCCGACTGATTACTTGTCTTCATTTTTCTTTCCTTCATCCGAAACTGCCGGCGGTACGAGAAGGTCGGCTATTTCATAGTTGACGTTGTTTTCTACGCAGGCGATCGTCTCTCTTACCGCACTGCGGAATGCCTTGGCGTCGGAACCGCCGTGGGCTTTGATGACCGTCTTTGACAGACCGAGAAGGGGAGCGCCGCCGTATTCGGAGGCGTCAAAGTCCTTCATCATCTGTTTTAGACCGCCCTTTACTCCGAGGGCAGAAGCTTTCGACAGGACGTTTTTGGTGAAGACGTCCTTGAGCTTTTTGGAGACGTATATCCCGCATCCTTCGGTCAGTTTGAGAACGATATTCCCACTGAAGCCGTCGCAGACGAGTACGTCGCAGGCACCGGAGGGAAGCTCTTTTCCTTCGACGTTGCCGATGAAATTGAGCGTTTCGTCCGCTTCAAGCAGTTCGTATGCTTCTCTGACGGTTTTTGAGCCCTTCGTCCTCTCCGCACCTATGTTCAGCAGGCCGACGCGCGGGTTTTCGACTTTAAGCACCTTGCTTGCATAGACCGTGCCCATTTTTGCGAATTGCAGATAGGTCACGGGGTCTATTTCGATGTTTGCGCCGCTGTCGATGAGCAGGGTAGGGTTGGCGTACGGGAGCACGGTGGCGATCGCCGATTTGCGCACGCCCTTGATCCTTCTTACTATAAGAGTGGAGCCGGCGTGAAGCGCGCCCGTGTTTCCGGACGAAAGGAACGCGTCGCCCTTGCCTTCGGCGAGCATTTTCAGACCTGTTCCCATAGACGAATCACGCTTGTCTCGGACGACCGAAAGCGGCTCGTCTTCCATCGTGATGACGCTGTCGGTGTTGACGATCGTGATGTTATGACGGTCGATATTCAGCTTTTCCTTCTCCGCGACTTCTTTCAGCGTCTCCTCGTTTCCGACGAGGATAAAGCTGACGGAAGGATAATCCGCCGCCGCCGCTATGCTGCCCTTAAGCTGTTCGAGAGGGGCGTTGTCCCCGCTCATAACGTCAATAATTATTTTCATCTTTTACCTTTATGCAAAAAGTGTTTTTCAGATATTCGAGCGACCTTTCGGAGATCGCCTCGTTTCTTGCGGCTTTTCCGCCTCTGACCTTCTTGTCAAGGGGATCGAAAAGACCGAAGTTCACGTTCATCGGCTGAAAATTTCCTTTCATCGCAGGATTAGACACGTAGTTGGCGAGTGCTCCGATCCCCGTTATCGAGGGGAGATAGATCGGCTCAAGACCGAGGACGCGGCGTGCGGCGTTTGTGCCGGCAAGCCAGCCGGAGGAGGTGGATTCGAGGTATCCCTCGACGCCGGTCATCTGA
>JAGHTD010000063.1 GCA_018065475.1 Candidatus Colimorpha enterica | reverse complement strand
TGTTCTCGCATATTTTGTGAAAAAGTGCCTGTACCGCGGAGAGCTTCAGCAGTTTTGCCGCCTTTGCGTAGTTCATCGGCTTTTTCTTCGGCTTTCCCGTCGTAGGGAGATGCATATGCATATTGATAAGTCCCGGCATAAGATAACCGCCGCCGAGGTCGATCTTTTTCATATCTGCGGGGAGCGTGCCTTCGTCGGCAATGTCCTTTATTCTGCCGTCCTCGACGACAACTGCCTTTCCGGTGACGGGCTTCATATCCCTTCTGCCGTCAAGGAGCGTCATATTTGTCAGAGCGTATTTTCCCGCGTTCTTTTCGATCTTCATTTTCTTCCTCCGCAAAAATCATTTCTTTGTGAGCAGGAGACCGCACCAGTCGTTGTCCTTCACCTCGGCAACGGTCTTCAGCCCGTTTGAAGTGAGAGCGTCAAGCACCCTCTCCCTCTGCGTGTCGATAACTCCCGATACGGCGATGAGCCCGTCGTCGGCGAGTACTCCGCTTATGTCTGGCGCCATACGGACGATGATGTCCGCTACGATATTGGCGCAGATAAAGTCGTATTTCTCCGTCCTGTCGATATTTTTGAGCAGGTCGCTTATTCCGCACTTGATGTTTTGGCAGCCGTTTACGTCGCAGTTTTCCTTGGCAATTCTGACCGCGACGGGGTCGATATCGTAGGCGTTGACCTTCTTTGCGCCGAGCTTTGAGGCGGCGATCGCGAGTATTCCGCTTCCCGTGCCTACGTCAAGGACGGTGTCTCCCTTTTCCATATACTGTTCGAGCAGGCGGGAGCAGATACGCGTCGTCTCGTGCGTTCCGGTACCGAACGCCATTCCGGGGTCCATGCTGAGGATGATGTCGTCGGGCATGGGATCGTACTTTTCCCACGTCGGAACGACGATGAGTCTGTCGCCTATCCTCACCGGCTTGTAGTATTTCTTCCACGAATCCGCCCAGTCCTCCTCGTTCAGCCCGATATACTCGGTCTCGTGAGGGACAGAGGCGAGATGAGCGTCAAGAAAAGCGGAATATTCCATGATGTTCCTCTCCTCGGGGACGAATATGGATACCGCTCCCTTCGTCCTGTCGGCGTTCATCACCTTTTCGTCGATAAGCTCGCCGTAGATCGTCTCCATTCTGTCGATCTCCGTCGCGTCCTCTATCATGAGGCCGTTGTCGAGCATACTCATGACGGAGGAAACGATCTCAAGATCCTCCGTCCTGCATTTTACTTTAAGCTGTGTCCACTGGCTCATTTTCTTTTTCCTTTCAGTGATTTGATAAGCGCGATCAGAGAATTGATCACGCAGGCGGCGATCATGGAGATGAATACCATTCTCCAGCCGATTCTGCTCAGCAGGAAGCCGTAGATGACCGACTGTACCGCCGCGCCGATATATGATGAGAAGTTGAGTATTCCCGAGGCAGTGCCCGATAGGGCTCTTCCGCCGACGTCGGTCGCTACCGCCCAGGATATTCCGCTCACCGCGTAAACCGCGAATCCGGTGACGAACAGAAGAAGCTCGATCACCGCCAGTTGCGACGGAACGGTCGGGTCAAGACCGAGAAGCACCCCTATGCTGACCGCGGCGACGATCGCCGATATCACGGCGGCGGGGAGGCGGTTGTTGGGGCAGAAACGGTCGGTGAACCACGGCACGATGAAGGTGCCGAAGCCCATTCCGACGGGAAGGATAGCCGACTGAAGCAGCCCGCTCGTCGGGTCGATACCGTAAACCTGATTGAAATACAGCGGAACCCACGTACAGAGGCCGTATCTCACAAGTCCGCCGAGGAACGAGAAGGGTATCCAGAGCAGAAAGCCCTTCGTTTTAAGCACGAGAAGGAAGGGAGTGAACACTCCGCCCTCATCGACCTTTTTCTTTATCTCGGTTTCGAGAAGCGATTTCTCTGGGTCGGGCTCCTTATATGACCTTAGTCCAACGTCCTCCGGCTTGTTCTTGGCAAAAAGTCTGAAAACAACGAGCAGGATGACGGGAAGGATGAGCGGGATGAGGAACGCCGCCCTCCAGCCGAGACCGGGAAACGCCGCAAACGCCGCCGCGACGGCGATATACGACAGCGCCTGCCCGAAGCCCGAAAAGGCGAGCGCGAATCCGAGTGAGAATCCGCGTCTGCTCCCCGGGAACCACTTTGAAAGCGCCACGACTCCGGGAGACCAGGCGAGCGACTGCGCAAAGCCGTTGACCGCCCATATTATCGCCATCAGAACAAAATTGTTCTGAAGTCCGAAAAGGAGGTTCATCCCCGCCGAGAGAGCGACGGAGACAGTGAGAAGGGTGACGGGGCTCTTCGTCTCTGAAATGCGGCCGCTGACGAGCTGTCCGACGCCGTAGAACCAGAAAAGCAGTCCGCTGAGTATTCCCGCCTGTTTTTCGTTGATTATGCCCTCCGCTATCATAAGCCCCGTCGCGTTGCCGATGTTGAGACGCATACAGTAAACCGACGCGTAAAGCAGGGAGAAAAGCAGGAGGTATTTCATTCCGTTTTTACGGAAAAGTCTGTCTTCGCCCGGCGTATAGCCGAGCTCGTTCAATTCATCCATGATCAAAGAGGTTTCTTAATCATCCTCGCGTAGGTTCTCGGGAAGGCGTCGGGCGTATGGGCGATCTTCGCAACCGTGATGATCGTCCTCGTCTGCCCCTCCTCCTCGCCTTTGAGGGTGTAATCCTTTATTTCCATAATTTTTCCGCCGAGCTGAACTATCGCTCCCTTGGCGGACGCCGTTTCGTCCCTTCCGGTGCGGCTCTTCATCGCTATGAACATACCGCCCTTTCTGACGAAAGGCAGGCAAAGCTCGCTTAAAAGCGTCATGTTCGCCACCGCGCGGGCTGTCACGTTGTCAAAAGAGTCTCTCATCTTCGTCCTTGAAAGCTCCTCTGCCCTCCCGCATACCGCGGTGAAGTTTCTGAGCCCGAGCTTTTTTGCCGTGTCGGAGAGGAAGGTCACCTTTTTGCCCGTGCTGTCGAGCGCCGTGACCGCAAGCTCCGGACGAAGGATGGCAAGCGGGACCGACGGCAGGCCGCCTCCGCTCCCCACGTCGAGAAGAGTGCCGGCGAGCGGGAGATCCTTTATAAGGGCGCAGTCGGTGATATGCTTAAGCGCCGCCTCCCTCTCATCCCTTATCGCGGTAAGATTGAACTGCGAATTGACTTCAAGCAGGATCGACAGATAGTCGGCAAGCATTTTCAGCTTGCCTTCGTCCGCCTTTATGCCGTTCAGATCAAAATATTCGTTTATATAGCCGAGTATTTCTTCACTCATTTTCGTTCTTTCCGTTCTGCATTTTGAGCCAGATGAGGAGCACCGATATATCGGCAGGGGAAACGCCGCTTATACGCGACGCCTGGCCGATGTCGAGGGGCTTGACCTTGTTAAGCTTCTGCCTTGCTTCGAGACGGAGGCCGTCGATCTTCGAGTAATCGAAGTCGAGCGGGAGCTTTTTGCCCGCGAGCTTTGCGGTCTTCTCCGCTTCCTTCAGCTGTCTCTTGATATATCCGTCGTATTTGAGAAGCACCTCGACCTCGTAGGTGACCTCTCTCGGAAGAGACGGGCGTCCGGGATCGAGAGGCGCGGTGTCCTCGTAGGAGACCTGCGGACGGCGGATAAGCTCGGAGAGGCGTATGCCGTTCTCCGTCGTTGTCGTTCCGCATTTTTCGAGGATCGAATTAAGCTCCTCTCCCGCGTGGGCGGTCGTCTGCGAAAGGCGTTCCGTCTCGTCCTTTATCATCTGCTGACGTTTTAGATACCTTTCGTACCTCTCGTCGCCGATGAGCCCTGCGTAGCGTCCGTACTCTATAAGGCGTTCCTCCGCGTTGTCCTGCCTGAGGAGGAGGCGGTACTCGGAGCGTGAGGTCATTATCCTGTACGGCTCGTTAGTCCCCTTTGTGACGAGGTCGTCGATCAGCGTGCCTATATACGAGCTGTCGCGTGAAAGGACGATCTGTTCCCTTCCCGTGAGCTTGAGAGCCGAGTTTATGCCCGCAATTATCCCCTGCGCGGCGGCTTCTTCATAGCCGGAGGTGCCGTTGAACTGTCCCGCGCCGTAAAGCCCCTCTATGCTCTTGAACTCAAGCGTCGCATAGAGCTGAGTGGGGTCGCAGCAGTCGTATTCTATCGCGTAGGCGTTGCGCATTATCTCCGCGTGCTCAAAGCCCTCCATCGAGTGCAGCATTTCGGTCTGCACGTCCTCCGGCAGGGAGGACGAGAAGCCCTGAAGATATATCTCGTCGGTGTCGGGGCCGAGCGGTTCGGCGAAGAGCTGATGTCTCTCCTTGTCGGAGAACCTCACCACCTTGTCCTCTATCGACGGGCAGTAACGCGGGCCGGTGCCCTTTATCATACCCGAGTAGAGGGGCGAACGGTGGAGGTTTGCCCTTATTATATCGTGCGTTTTTTCGTTGGTATATGCGACGTAGCAGGGCGTCTGAACGAGATGAGCGAACTTCTCCGGGTCGGTGTCGCCCGAATACGGAGTGATATACTCCTCCCCGTCCTGCCTTTCGAGCTTGTCGAAATCTATCGAGCGGCGGTGGATCCTCGGAGGCGTACCCGTCTTGAAACGCATCATCTTTATCCCGAGATCGCCGAGACAGCCGGAAAGTCCCTTTGACGGGAGCATACCGTCGGGCCCCGAGCTGTACGAGACCTGACCGACGATGACTCTGCCTTCGAGGTAGGTGCCGGTGCAGAGGATGACGCTCTTACATTCCCATTCGGCTCCGAGAGAGGTGGTCAGACCCGTCACCCTGCCGTTTTCGACCTTTATCGCGGTCACTTCCGCCTGGATGAGGCGGAGGTTTTCGGTCTGCTCTATCGTGTGCTTCATCACCGAGCGGTAGAGCATTCTGTCCGCCTGTATGCGTTTTGACCTTACAGCGGGACCTTTGCCCGTGTTGAGAGTGCGGCTCTGGAGCGTGACCTTGTCCGCCGCCCTTCCCATTTCTCCGCCGAGGGCGTCGATCTCATATACGAGATGACCCTTGCCGGTGCCTCCTATCGAAGGATTGCAGGGCATATTTCCGACGGCGTCGAGATTTATCGTGAAAAGAACGGTGTCTATCCCCATTCTCGCCGACGCAAGTGCCGCCTCTATTCCCGCGTGTCCCGCCCCTATCACGGCGGTTACTGTACTGTATGACATTTTATTTCTCAAGCGCGCTGTGCGCGATCATATCGCAGAGGGTGTCGTAATCTATCCCCGCCGCCCTTGCCTCTCTCGGGAGAAGACTTATCGGCGTCATTCCGGGGAGGGCGTTGACCTCAAGCACTACGGGACCGTCGGGCGTGAGGAACATATCAACCCTGCAATAGGTGTTCCTTCCGATGTGGAGGGCTTTTGCGGCTCTGACCGCGGTTTCACCGAGCTTCTTTGCGTCCTCATCGCCGAGGTTTTCCGGAGGACAGAACTCCTCCGTCATGCCGTCCTGATACTTGTTCTTATAATCGTAGAAGCCCGCCCTGGGTATGATCTCTACGGGAGGAAGGGGCTTTCCGAGAAGGACGGCGACCGTCATCTCTCTGCCGACGATCTTCTTCTCGACGATCACTCTGTCCTCAAGTCTGAAAGCGTCCTCTATGCCCTTTATCATCTCTTCGCGGTTCTTTACGATTGAAACGCCGACTGACGAGCCGTTGGAGCAGGGCTTTATTACGCAGGGAAAGCCGATCTCTCTCTCAATCTCCTCCGTGTCGAGGTTCTTGCGGTTGTAGGTCCTGCCTTCCGGCGCGGGTATCCCCGCACCTTTGAATAGGTCCTTCGAGATCTCCTTGTTCATCGCAAGGGCGGCGCCGAGGTAGCCCGTGCCGGTGTATTTTATTCCGTAGCAGTCGAGAAACGCCTGGAGCTGACCGTTCTCCCCCATTCCGCCGTGAAGGCCGATATAGACAATATCGGCAAGACGGCAGAGCTCGACGATGTTCTTCCCCACGAGGGCGTCTCCGCATCCGTACTCCTTTTTGAGAAGGTCAAGGTCCGGCTCGGTCTCCGGCACCTTGTAGGGCTCCGGAACTTTGTCGGTGAAAAGAGCGCCGAGATCGTCCGCCTCGACACCTTTATAAACGTCAACGAGCGCGACCTTATGGCCTTTTCTGCAAAGCGCGCCCGCTATCAAGCTTGCGGAGGTGAGAGAAACGTCTCTCTCGTAGCTGTATCCTCCTGCGAGAACTGCAATTTTCATATTTATCCTTTCATTCGGGCATCATATCCGCCCTGTAAAGTGCGACTGTAAGATCGGTGACGAGATCGTAGCTCCTTGAGCCCGCCTTCTGTCCCTGTACTTTGAGGAAGGTGTCGTTCACGGCGTTTGAGACCGTCGCGGCGACGTTCTTCTCGTATTTTTCAAAAAACTCGCTGTATGCGTTCAGCTCGTATCTTACCCTCATATCCGTTCCGAGGACGACCTCTTTGTATGCGTCCCTGTCGGCGGAATAGAGCGAGTTTGTCAGATACTCGTAGATGTTGAGACAGGCGGAATATCTGACGTATATATCGTCGCTCTCCATACATACGAGGAAGGCGACGAAGTTCGCCTCGTCCTCCCTCGCGATCCCCCTCTGATGAGCCATCTCATGGGCGGCAGTATAGGGGATGACGAAGTCGGGAAAGTTGATATTCACGTTAGATTCGCCCGTGAAGTATGAATACACGCCCGAAATGTGCGTGTAGGTGTAAAACTCCGAGTTTGCTATCTGCTTTACCGTCGATGAGAAATCGGGGATGAAGCCGTACTTTTCCGACGCCTTTTTGTACGCGGCGTTGAGCTTCCCGTTCATTTCCGAGAAGGAATAAGGCATCACCGATTCCCCTCCGTAGGTGAAGTTTACCCCGTCCGAAAGGACGTCAAGAAGTGCCGAAACGGCGTTTGCCGCGCCCGTCAGCTCTTCTGCCGATACCTCACTGCGTTCGAGGCAGAGCTTTTTGTCTATCGTTGACGTTCTGTACCCCGGCGAGAAATTGAGGAAGAATATACCGAAGAGAGCCGAGACAAAGGCGAGCATACCGCTGAGCAGTTTCACGAGCTTATCGGCGTTCTTCTTAAAAAGCACTATCGCGCATACGACGATAACGACGATCTCGATCGGCAAAGTCAGGATCGTACATTCGGCGAGTGAGAAGGGAAACCACCCCGTCAGCTTCGCCAATATCATTCTGAAAAATGCCGCGGGGTATCTGTTCCAGAAGTCCGCAAAGGGCGTGCTGATTATACATATTACCTGAATAATTATCCCGAGTCCGAGCAGGGCAAAAAAGGCGTAGCATACCTTCGGGCAAAGACGCCGGAACGCCTTCACGAGAGATTCTTCTCTTATATCCGACTGCCCTGTCTCATCGGTGATATTTTCTTTTTCTTCTGCTTCGGTCAAAAGTCCGTTTTCGTTTTCAGCCATGTGATCTCCGTTTCGGGCGGCAGAAGCCGCATAATGTCTTCGGGAGGGGGCGCAAACAGGTCGTGTCCTTCAAATACGAGGCGGAGGCAATGCAGTGCCTGCCTTTTTATTTCGCCGCTTTCCTCTCCGTACAGGGTGTCGCCGACGATCGGATGACCGACCGAGGCGAGATGAACCCTTATCTGGTGCGTGCGTCCCGTTACTGGACGGCAGAGGAGGACGGTATTGCCGCCGAAAATGCCTATCGGCATTATCTCGGTCTCCGCGTACTGTCCTTCGTTTTCATCGCAGACAACTCTCTCGATAATTGATTCCTGCCTGCGCTTTATGTTCTTTTTTATGACGGTGCGTTCCGTTATCTCGCCGACGGCGACGGCAAGATAGGTCTTCTTCACCCTGCCCTCGGCGATGACGTCGGCAAGAACCCCGGCGTAGCCCTTGTTCTTCGCTATAAGGACTATCCCGCTCGTGTCTCTGTCGAGGCGGTTGCAGGCGCGGAAGACGAAGGGCTGACCTTTCCTTTTGAAATAGCCGACCGCAGCGTTTGCCAGCGTGTCGTCAAGGTGATTTCTCGACGGGTGCGTCGGCATAAGAGGCGGTTTGTTGACGGCAAGAAGGTCGCCGTCCTCGTAAATTATATCGGGGTCGCAGTCGGAGGGGAGAATGTCACAGTTGACGTCGTCCTCAAGGTCTTCCCTTTCGAGACGGAGGACGTCCCCCGTTTTCAGCACCGCTCTGACCGTCACCCTTTCGCCGTTGAGGACGATCCCTCTTCCTCTTGCTTTGAGGCGGATGAGCTCCGCCCTCGATATGCCGAGGCGGCGGAGAAAGCTCTTTATTTCGATCCCGTTTTCATTTTCGGTGATGAGATATTCGGTCATTTTTTCTTCCCGGCTTTTACGAGAATTACTGCGATGACGGCGAGAATGACGGCTATCGCCGCAATTATCGCAATTACCGTGCCGGCGTTTTTCTCCTCGGTCGGAGCGTCGGTCGTTTCGCTGTCATTTCCGCCTTTGTCCGACGTGTCCGTCGGAACGGTCGTAATATCTTCGTCCCGCGACGTGACCTCGGCAGAGGTGATCTCCGTCGTGTCCTCTTCCGTCGTCACGTCCTCCGTGATCTCGGGCGGCGCGGTGACGGGCGCTTCCGTAGTATCGGGGGCTGTCGTATCGGGGATCGCAGTACCGGGGACCGTCATGCCGGGCGCCGTGGTATCGGGTGCCTTCGTCGTTCCTACGGGAGGCAGCTTCGTGGTCTCGGGTGCTTTCGTGGTGACGGGGGCTTCGGTCGTTTCGGCGGGCTTCGTCGTCTCCGGCGGAGCCGTCGTTTCGGGCGGGAGCGTCGGCCTTTCCGAGGTCACGTATTTTTCGCTCCCCTCGGGGGTCGGAACGTTTTTAAGATCGCCGTAAAACTTCTTTCCGTTGGCGTCAAGATGACCGTAGAACCACCCGTGCTCGGCACTTCCCTTAATAAAGGGCTTTCCGCTGTCCCGGTAGGCGGTCTTCTCGATCTTCGGATATTCGAGGAATGAATAGCCGAGCCCCGTGACGTCGCTCTCCTCCACGTGGGATTTTCCGAACTCGGTGCCGCCGATCGCCGTACCGCTTCCGACGAGCAGATAGTTGTCCGTGATGCTTTCGCCGTCGTCCCAGGTGACGTCAACGGCGTACCATTTGCCGTCGTCCATCTTTACGGCGTTCCACATGTGGCCTTCCGTCGAGGATTTTTTGACGGCGTTTCCTATGACTATGACGCAGGGGATCCCGTTTGCGTCGCAAAGTCCCTTGAACGCCTCCGCGTAGCCCTCGCAGACCGATTTGCCCTCCATAAGTGAGCCGAACGCGTTGTAGGCGTTCTTTCCACCGGATGAATATTCATTTATTCCGCATATATAGTCGTGGATCGACTTGACGACCTCGTACATCGTCGTTCCCGAAGGTCTGAAATCGTCTATCGCCTTCTTCACGGCGGCGATCATCCCGGCAGGATCGGTAAAGGCCTCTTCGACTCCGAGGGTCACGTCCACCGCTTCCCACGTGAAGGTGTATATTTCGCCGTCATATTCTCCCTTTGCTTTCATCGACATGGTCGTTGAAGCAAGGTCGATCCACATCGCGTCGATCGGATAGTCGTAGATGTATGACTCGAAGCCGCTCTGCGTGATCGCCACCACTTTCTGCTCCGCTTCCTCCGCTTGACCGGGTGTCGGATTCGGGATAAGCGAGGTGATGACGTACGGCTCTGTCAGGACGTAAGTGAAAGAGGGATATTTTACCGCTTCGGCAGTAAAAGTGAAAAGAAACAGTATAATGAATACTGCAGTCAAAGCGGTGATCGGTTTTTTCATTGCGTCCTCCGTAATAAACATTATTATACAGTATAATATAATACTCCAAAAACGGGAAAAAGTCAAGACCGAAAGGCAAATCAGCGCGGATATTCATCAAAAAATCAGGATATTGCCTTATTGACAGAAAGGGCAAAAAATGTTATAATTTTATGTCACCTGTGTGACTTGATAAAATTTATATGAATATACCGAAAAAAACGGAGGAAATAAGATGAAAAAGTTTTTTGAGCTTGAAGATCTCGACTGCGCAAACTGCGCGGCAAAAATGGAAAACGGAATAAAGGCACTGCCCGGCGTCACCGACGCGTCGGTCTCCTTCTTCGCACAGAGAATGATGATCGAGGCACCCGACGACATTTTTGACGACGTCGTCAAAAAGGCGGTCAAAGTGATAAAGAAGGTTGACAGCGACTGCTCTGTAAAGGGGTTCTGATGACAAAGAAGCAGAAAAAAACACTGATAAAGATCGTCGCGGCGGGGATCGTATTCGTCGCCGTACTCGTCACGCTGAAGGTCATGGGGCTTGACGCAGAGGAGCTGCCGTTTTACGTCGGCGTTCCCCTCTTTGCCGTCCCCTTTCTCATCGTCGGCTTCGATATTCTCCGCAAAGCGTTCCTTAACATCATCCGCGGACAGATATTCGACGAGAACTTCCTTATGGCTATTGCCGCACTCGGCGCGTTCATAATAGGCGAATACACCGAGGCGGTAGTCGTCATGCTCCTCTACCAGCTCGGACAGCTCATCGAGAGCATTGCCGTAGGCAGATCGCGCAAGTCGATCGCCGCCGTCATGGACATCCGTCCCGCTGCGGCGACCGTTCTCCGTGACGGTGCTCCCGTCACCGTCTCACCCGAGGAGGTAAAGATCGGCGAGAGCATAGTCGTGAGACCCGGCGAAAGGATCCCGCTCGACGGCGTGATCTCCGAAGGCGTCACGACGATAAACACCGTCGCTCTCACGGGAGAAGCGATCCCCCGTGACGCAAAGGCAGGCGACAGGGTGGTCAGCGGAACGATAAACGAGACCTCCCCGATCACCGTAACCGTCGATAAGGAATATTCCGACTCCACAGTCGCAAAGGTCCTCCGTCTCGTCGAGGAATCCTCGATGAAGAAGGCGAAAAGCGAGGGCTTCATCACCCGTTTCGCAAAATATTACACGCCCGCCGTCGTCATCCTCGCCGCCCTGGTCGCCTTCCTGCCCCCGCTCTTCGGCGCGGACCTCAAGGAGAGCGTGCTCCGCGCGCTCGACTACCTCGTCATTTCCTGCCCCTGCGCGATAGTCATCTCGGTCCCCCTCGCCTTCGTCGCGGGAATGGGCAGATGCTCAAAGGCGGGAGTGCTCGTCAAGGGTTCCGAATATCTTGAAAAAATGGCAAAAACCGACACCGTCGTCTTCGACAAGACGGGAACGCTGACAGAGGGCAGCTTCAAAGTAACGGCGATACACCCCGAGACGGTCTCGGAAAAGGAACTGCTCGAGATCGCCGTCATGGCGGAAAGCTGGTCAACGCACCCGATCTCGGCTTCGCTGAAGCTCGCCTACAACGAGGAGATCGACTCCTCACGCATCGGCTACATCAAAGAGATCGCCGGAATGGGCATAGAGGCGCAGATAGACGACCGGATCGTTTACGTCGGCAACTCGAAGCTGATGGAAAAATACCGTGCCGCATGGCATAAGTGCGAGCTTGTCGGAACGCTTATCCACATAGCTATCATGCCCTGCGAACACAACCACCACGGTGAAGACTGCTCCTGCACCGCCGAATATATGGGTCACATCCTCGTCAGCGACAGAGTCAAGGAAAACACCACCGCGGCTCTCGATATGCTCCGTAAAAGCGGAGTTTCGACGGTCTCTATGCTCTCCGGAGACACCGAGGAGGTCGCTTCTTCGGTCGCCGCCTCCCTTTCGCTTGATTCCTACCGTGCCGGACTTATGCCCGACGGCAAGGTCGGCGCTCTCGAAGAAATGATGACCTCAAAGAAGGAAGGCAGAACGCTCTGCTTCGTCGGCGACGGCATAAACGACGCGCCCGTGCTGTCCCGTGCCGACGTGGGTATCGCTATGGGCGGTATCGGCTCAGACGCCGCGATCGAGGCAGCAGACATCGTCATCATGGACGACGATCTCACCCGCCTTTCCTCCGTCATCGGAATATCGAAGAAGGTAAGAAGCACCGTGCTTGCCAACATTCTGTTCACTATCCTTTTCAAGGTCGCGGTCATGGCTCTGTCCCCCTTCGGGCTCTGCCCCGTATGGCTCGCCGTCTTCGCCGACGTCGGCGTTATGGTCATCGCGGTAATGAACTCCCTGCGTCTTCTGACGGTCAAGGGCTGAAAGCCGGGATATACAATGGCGCAAGCCGATATTTCACGTTTGCCGAAGGCAAACATTTCACTTTTTCTCGAAAAAATCACATTTTTTGAGAAAATCGGGGGTATTGACAAACGCCCGGAAATATGGTATATTATATATGAAACATAAAATCCCGGTCAGCAGA
>JAGHTD010000333.1 GCA_018065475.1 Candidatus Colimorpha enterica | reverse complement strand
GGTCTTCGTTGCACATCTCTACGATGTGATAGTTTACGTTGTCGATGTTCGTCTGCTCCACGCGGCTGATGTAGCGGAGAGGATTGTAAACGACGTTATAGAGCACAAAGACGATGACGAGCTGGACGAGAAGGGGGAGACAGCCGCCGTAGGGGCTGTAATGTTCGTCCTGATAGAGCTTCATCAGGTCCTCGTTCATCTTCTGCTGATCGCCGTTCTGGTAGCGGTTTCTGATCGCCTGTTCCTTGGGTCTGAGACTTGCCTGGCGGACCGAGTTCTTCTGCTGCTTGATTCCGAGCGGGAAGAGGATGATCTTCATTATGAGGGCGAAGATCAGAAGGGCAACGGCGTAGTTGGGGACGAGCTTGTAGCATAGGCTGAGAAGCCAACCGATCGGTATTCTGATAATATCGAGCATTTGTTCTGTTCTCCTGAATACGGAGTCCTTTCGTATTAAAAAGCGTGAGCACTCTCTTATATCAGTGCTCTGCGGCACGGTATGATGTTCCCGCCGTCATTTACGGGATGTCCTCTTGGGGACGTAGTCGATGCCGCCTCGACTGAATGGGTTACAGCGCATTACGCGCCATGCCGAAAGGCCGAGACCTCTTACCACACCCCACTCGTTGAGCGCGTCTATCGCGTACTGCGAGCAGGTGGGGTAATATTTACAGCATCTGCGCCGTTTGAGAGGCGACAGAAATCTGCGGTAAAAGCCGATCAGCTTGATCAAAATAGTTTTCATAAGGCCATTATCCAAAACGGCGGGCATAAGCCCGCCTGAATGTCAGTTATTTTCGGTTCTGATCAGACCGAGATGGCCGAAGGCCTTGCAGAGGTCGGAATAGATAACCGCCGAGCAGGAGCCGACAGCACCGCTTCTCGCCGAAATGACGATAAGATAGCCTTTTTTCAACGGCATTTCGGAATTGACCTTCCGATACGCCGCCCTCATGATCCGCTTACAGCGGTTACGGACGACGGCATTGCCGAGTTTCGGTGTCGCCGAAAAGCCAATCCGGTTGATATATTGCTTCAGGGGATTCTCGGTCATCAGTCTGCGGGCCTTGAGATCCTTGAGAATATATACGCTGATTCTCGGCGTTACGTATCTGTTCTGGCTGCTGTACGCCTTGACGAACAGATGATTTTCAGTGATTGCATATTCCTTCACGGAAGGCAACCTCACTTATCAGAGACAGATTCTTGCTCTGCCCTTTGCGCGTCTTCTCTTGAGAACTTTTCTGCCGTTGGCGGTGCTCATTCTCTTCATGAAGCCGTGAACCTTGGTTCTGTGAAGTTTCTTGGGCTGGTATGTCTGAAGCATTGTACGTTTCACTCCTTTACAAAATGAATTCAATGACGTTTCGTATTATTATACAACAAAAACGTGTCATTTGTCAAGTGTTATTTTATTATTTGAAAGATTTTTTTATTTTTTACGTGAAAACAGTTGACAAATCTCTCCGTTTGTGGTATAATTCCGTACTGTAAACAACATGCGGGTGTTGTTCAATGGTAGAATTCCAGCCTTCCAAGCTGGCCGCGTGGGTTCGATTCCCATCACCCGCTCCAGAAAAAACGGCAAAACTCGTATGAGTTCTGCCGTTTTTTCAACGAAATAAATCCCTTGCGGGATTTGTGAAATGCGCTTCGCGCGTGAAATACGCCTGCGGCGTGTGAAATGCCCTGCGGGCGTGAAAGGGGTTCCCCGAAGCGAACGCAGTGAGTTTTGGGGGTTCCCGTGATAGGTGTTCCGCAAGGGATTTGTTTCATTTCACATTGCTGAACGAAGCGAAGCAATATTTCACAATTTGCGAAAGCAAATTATTTCACATCCGAGCAAAGCGAGGATATTTCACTTGAAAAAATATGATTTTTGTGCTATACTTTATTCCGAAAGGCGGTGATAGCCATGGCAGAATCAAAACTTCGTGATCTTACGATGACATTTGCGGTTGATGTACTGAAAATATGTGATGAAATTAAAGGTCATTTTTCGATAGTCAATCAGCTTGAACGTTCTGCGACTTCAATAGGGGCAAACGTACACGAAGCAAACTATGCGCAAAGCAAAGCGGACTTTGTTTCAAAACTTCAAATTGCATTGAAGGAGTGTTATGAAACCGAGTATTGGCTTGAACTCTTTGTCAAAGCGGAATTGATTGATCGTGAAAAGGCAAAGAAAGTATATTCCGATTGCGGAGCCATACGGAGAATGCTGATCGCTTCCATAAATACCGCAAAAGAAAACACAAATCGAGAATAGGCGTTATGCCTTTTTTCTTTTCCTCTCCCCTCTGTACTTACCGGGTGCGATGCCGAAGTAGTCGGTGAAATACTTGTTGAAGTGCGCGCGGTCGTAAAATCCGCAGGAGACGGCGACGTCATCTATTCCGGCGTCGTCGGAGCAGAGCATCTCGGCGGCGCGGTTGAGGCGGCAGCGGAGGATAAAGGCCTTCGGTGACGTTCCGAAATCGCGTTTGAACAGACGGTAGATCGCGGAGCGGTCGATGTAAAACCGCTTTGAAAGCTCCTGAACGGTGATGTTCCTGTCGAAATTGGACTCTATGTAGCTGACGATCTCCTGCGTGCGGAGGGCGGAATGGTCGTCGGGAACAGCGGGGGTGTTTCTCGGGATCAGCTTCGACATAAGCACGAGAAAGTAGCCGAGCGTGTCGTAGCCGGCGGAGCGGTTTTCGCTCGACGAGCACAGAAAATCGTTGAGAAGGCGGAGGTTGTCGTCGGTCAACTGATAACGGAAGACGGGACGCTCTGCCGAAATGCCAGACAGTCTCAGCGCTTCGTTGCAGACGTCGCCGCGGAAGGTGATGAAGACGTACTCCCACGGGTCACGCTCGTCCGCTTCGTACGAGACGGTGCTGCCTCCCTCGATGAGATACCCGTTCCCGGCGGTGACGCGGTGATCACCGTATATCGAATGAAAGACCCCGCTCCCTTTCACAACGAAGGTGAGGTTGTGGATAGGGTAAACGCGGGGCGGTACCGCCTGACCTTTTTCGGAGATCTGTCTGCCGCACATGGCGATAGTTACACGTTCTTTGTCGGCATTTATCGGGAAAAACACTTTTTTCTGAGGTTTCATAGGCTTACTCCTTGACCTGACTGCGATTTTATTATATACTATGTATAATCGGCTGTCAAGCGATCCGCAACATTTTTACTCATTCACGCAACATTTATGTATTGGACAAATCCGCCTCCGGTGGTATAATCGGAGTAACGGAAAACGATACGGCCGAAAGGAAACCCGACAATGGAAAAAAAGAAAATTCGTATCTGCATAATCGGCTGCGGACAGTTCGCCCGCCACTTCATCCCGCTTCTTCTCAACCATCCATACGTTGAGAAGGTGGCGGTTTGCGACGTTGACGCGAAACGCGCGGAGGAATACTCGGGAGAGTTCGGCACCAAGGTGATCCCCTCGTTTGACGACGCGCTGGCAAGAAAAGACATAAACGCGGTTGCGATCTTCGTACCGAGACATCTTCACGGACCTTTTGCGATCGCGGCGCTTAAAGCGGGAAAGAACGTGTACTCCGCCGTCCCGATGGCGAGCAGCGTTGACGACTGCCGTGAGATTGTGAAGCTCGTGAAAGAAAAGGATCTCGTCTATATGATGGGCGAGACCTGCATATACTACCCCTGCTCGATGTTCTGCAAAAAGGCGTACGAGAGAGGCGACTTCGGCAAGTTCGTTTACGGTGAGGCACAGTATCATCACGATCTGCTCCACTTCGGCATTCTCCGGAACGATATGCCTTCGCTTGCTATACCTCCGCTCTATTATTCGACACATTCGGTCTCGATGCTTCTTTAAGCCCTCGGCGAGCACGTCACCCGCGTGACGGCGGTCGGCTACGTCGATA
>JAGHTD010000244.1 GCA_018065475.1 Candidatus Colimorpha enterica | reverse complement strand
AGAATTATTGGGCTTATGATATCAATTATCGTTATTCTTGAGGTTGTACTTTCAGTAAACATTTTCTCTGTGGCATCTTTTGTTGTTGTTTCACCACATGTTGTCAATCTGAATGTTGGGCAAACATTTCAACTTAGTGCGACCGTGTCCTCATCTGTAAGTAGTGCCGGTTTGTATTGGTCATCATCTGATAATTCAATATGTTCGGTTTCGTCAACAGGTAAGGTCACAGCAAAAAAACAGGGTATTGTGACTATTACAGTGGCTTTGGACATCCCATATATGGGTGGAAATTCTTATGAAGATACATGCGATATATATGTTACAAAGCTTCC
This sequence comes from Candidatus Colimorpha enterica, assembly GCA_018065475.1. Taxonomy (GTDB): domain Bacteria; phylum Bacillota; class Clostridia; order Oscillospirales; family CAG-272; genus Colimorpha_A; species Colimorpha_A enterica. Next base: position 2,367 of record JAGHTD010000244.1, on the reverse strand, counting down.
TAAGACAAATGCTCAGAATAAGAATTGTTGGTGTTGGGCTGCTTCGGCAAAGCTTGTCGGAGCACATAACGGTGGAGGAAGTGACTTAAGAACGGGCGCAGAGCTTCTCGATTACCCGGGCGGTGTTATCAGTGACAACTGTGGTTATACGCCTACTCTTTCCCCTACTGCAGATGCGGGGCAACGACAAATTGTTATTCAAAATTATTCCAGCGATCATAATTTCTCGGGTTCAAGTTCAAATATTCTCAACGGTATGTCATTGACTTCAAGTCATTATAGAGTTGGAGGAGTTGTTGGAGATTATGGATTAACATCAGACCAAATATCCTCAATGCTTAATGAGTTGTCAAGTGGAAGATGGGTTGTTGCAGCTACCAACCGTACCGATGGAACTAATTCGGGACATGCTATTGTACTGAAAGGATATGATTCAATAACAGATAAGGTGTACTTTTATGATCCATATTGTGATAGTGAATCATTCTTTTCGGTATCACAAATTTCCAACAACAATATTTATGTTTTGGGGTTTGATTCCGGTAATAGACCGAGATATATTATGTATTATGTTTTTTGGAGGGAAAACTCATGAAAAAACTTTTTATTACAATGATGACTGTTCTGCTCGTTTCAGCATTGCTTTCCGCTGCTGTTTTTGCCGCCGATCATGAAGGAGACAATGGCGCATATTGCACGCCCGAAAAACAGCATGAGCTTGCGGAGCTTCTCCGCGGAAATGCCGATCTTAAAAAAGAAATGGACCTTTACGGCTTTGACGTGCTTGAGGAATCAATTTCTCCGAAATATTACGTCGATCTGTACGAGTACGCAAAGACGGGCAAGCTCGACGTTGTCCGCCTCTGCAAATGGAAGGATGACGGCTCCATGGATGAGACCAAGCCCTGCTATTACGCAATGCTGATAACGAAAGAAAACGAATATGCCGGAGGGATCATCTTCTGGTCGGACGGTAAAACCGCCGAGTACGGCGCATTTGAACTGACGGCAAAACTGTTCAATAAATACGCTCCCGCGGATTGTCAGAAGAGATCCGATCCCGTTTCGTGCAGTTACGCCGACTACGCGGAGCATATCGGGAGCGCTCTCGGACTTGACAAGTTCGTTGCGCCCGAGAATGTGAAACACGTCTCCGCAGAGGGTCTTCGCGGAACCGCGCTGTTCCTCGTTTCCGTCGATAATAAGGAATACGTCTTCCCGGTCGATGAATCCTATCCTACCGAACATACGGGCGATGACGCATATATCAGCGTGACCGACGGCGGGCTCAAGGCCATTGCCGACCAAGCTCTGACCGAACGCAACGAATATCTTGCAATGATCGAACAAGTGAAGGCAAAATGGGAAGAGGAACATCCCGGCGAGCCGTTTGTTCCGCTCGGGGGTGACGGACTTCTTACCATCGACTTTGCCGGAGCAAAGACGAACCGGATCATCAATATATCAGATTATCTGAAAACCGGCGTTAACGCTCGCGCGGGCGAGAACGACGGTATCGTTTACGCATTGGGCGAAACATCCGCCGAAGACAACGGTATGCTCCCGCTGATAATCGGTATCTGCGCGGCAGCCGTCGTCGTGACCGTCGCTGCGGTGCTCATCGTCAGAAAAAAGAAAGCGAAAGCATAATCAAAAAAGGGCTCTTGCGAGCCCTTTTTTGATGAAATAATAATTTGCTTATAAGCATAAGCAATTTTTACAAAGAATGAGACGTGCCTGAAAACACATCAGTTCTTCAGACTGTGGATCGGTGCGGGGATCCTTCCGCCACGGGCGATGAAGTCCTCGCAGGAGTTGCGGTTGATCGGGATTATCGGTGCGTGGCCGAGCAGACCGCCGAAATCGACCTCCTCGCCGACCTTCTTGCCGTAAACGGGTATCACTCTGACGGCGGTGGTCTTGGTGTTGATGACTCCGATCGAGATCTCGTCGGCTATAATGCCGCAGATCGACGATTCGGGCGTGTCACCGGGGATCGCTATCATATCAAGGCCTACGGAGCATACCGCGGTCATCGCTTCGAGCTTTTCGATCGAGAGGCGACCGTTTGAAACCGCTTCGATCATTCCGGCATCCTCCGATACGGGGATGAAAGCGCCGGAGAGACCGCCGACGAAGGATGAAGCCATGGTGCCGCCCTTCTTGCCCGCGTCGTTGAGTATGGCAAGTGCGGCGGTCGTGCCGGGTGCGCCGACCGATTCAAGTCCCATATTTTCAAGAATAAGCGCGACGGAGTCACCGACGGCAGGCGTGGGAGCGAGCGAAAGATCGACGATACCGAAGGGTACGTTCATGCGTTTTGACGCTTCGCAGGCGACGAGCTGACCCATACGGGTGATCTTGAAC
>JAGHTD010000197.1 GCA_018065475.1 Candidatus Colimorpha enterica | reverse complement strand
TTGTGTAATGAATAAAGGAGCAAAGGATAATGAAGAAAATTATCGCTTTTACCCTTGCGGCGCTTTTCATTCTCGCCGCAGTCGTCGGCTGTTCGAAACCGAACAACGACAAACCGAGCGGAACGACCGCACCGAAGGATCAGCCCGGGGATGACACGAGCGGAGAGATCACCACGGCCGCCGACACGAAGCCCTTTTACATCGACCTTGACTACGACGGAGCCGAGATCCTCCCCACCTGCCGCGACGAATACAACAACTTCGTCATCGGAGAGAACAACGGCGACATCTTCTTTCAGTCTATCTACGACGTGAATCAGATGGTCGAAGACCACCTCGGCGTTGACATCGAGTTCGAGTTCGGCTCAAAAAGCACAGAACAGTTCATCAATCAGACGGCGAAGCTGATCCTCGGCAATGACTGTCCCTACGACATCGTCCTTCCCGATCAGTTCTACAGCTCGACCTATATCACGCAGGGTGCGTTCCTCGACGCCGCTCACCTCAATACGGAGCACAACTACATCGACCTTGACAAGGACTGCTGGTATCATTATTATATGGACAATCTGAAGATCAACGGCGATCAGACCTTCTTCCTTTCCGGCTCGCTCTCGCCCTCGATCCTCGCCTGGACCGGCTGTACCTTCGTCAACATCAATATGTATAACGACATTTTCGGCAACTCCATAAACGAGTTCCTCGACGACGTCGAAGCCGGAAAGTGGACGATAGACCTTATGCGCGAAAAGTGCGAGGCTACCTACATTGACTTGAACAACAATTCAAAAGTCGATGAGAACGACCGCCTCGGCGGATGCGTTACCGAGGGACAAAGCGCGGAGTTCGCGGCTATGTCCGCGGGACTCAAGTTCTCCCGCACGCTCGCCGACGGCTCTATGATCGTCACCGGTGACGAGGAAGTGTCCATCAAGGCGTTTGAAAAGACCTTCGACCTCTACAACAACACTCTCGGCTTCTATGATTATAAGTTTACCGATCTTTCAAACCTCGTCGATTCGCAGAAATTCGCAGAGGACACCTGCCTCTTCGTGCCCGAATACATCATCTACGCCTTCTGGGAAGATATGCGCAACATGGAAAGTTCCTACGTCATAATTCCGAGACCGAAGGCTGACGAACAGCAGGAGCAGTACATTTCCTGCACTCAGGACTGCTTCTTCCTCTATGCTATCCCGACGAGCACTCCCACCGACAAGCTCGAGCCCATCTCCGCGGTCATCGAGACGATGTGCGAGCTTTACGACGAGAAGGTCATCCCGAATATGTATGAGGTTTCCCTCAAGATCAAGTACGCCGCAGAAGAGATCGACCCCGAGCAGACCTCCCGCCTCCTCGATCTTATCAGAGACAATATCACGACCGACTTCGCAGTCGTATTCAACACGAGCCTTGCCCGTTATCCCGGTCAGGCAGCCAACTGCGTTTACAGCACGAGAGAATCCTGGTCAAGACTTTTCGGTATTCAGAAGAAGTCGATACAGCTCCGCCTTGATACTCTTATTGCAAGCTTGGAAAAACTCAAATAATAATACAGTCAAAAGCCGCCGGAAGGCGGTTTTTGCTTTTCCGGAAAGAAAAATGAACTAAAACGAAAGAAAATCGTCCCCGCCTATTGACAGAAATGTGAAAATATTGTAAAATAAACACAGTTACAACCGTAATAACAAAATAAAAAGGAGAAAACACTATGAAAAAGTATATTGCCCTTTTCCTCGCGGTGCTTTTCGTTCTTTCGGCAGTCATCGGCTGCTCGAAGCCGAACAACGACAAACCGAGCGGAACGACCGCGTCCGGCGATCAGCCCGGTGATGACACGAGCGGAGAGATCACCACTGCCGCCGACACCACTCCCTTCTATATCGACCTCGATTACGACGGGACGGAGATCCTCATCGCCTGCCGTGACGAGTACACAAACTTCGTCCTCGGCGAAGACAACGGCGACATTTTCTTCCAGTCCATCTATGACGTGAACCAGATGGTCGAAGATCACCTCGGCGTTGACATCGAGTTCGAGTTCGGCTCAAACGACACGCCCGTTTTCGTTCAGCAGACCGCAAAGCTGATCCTCGGCAACGACTGCCCTTACGACATCGTACTCCCCGACCAGTTCTACGGCTCCGCATACATCCCGCAGAACGCTTTTCTTGACGCAGCTCACCTCAATACTGAGAAAAACTACATCAACCTTGAAAAAGACTGCTGGTACCACTACTACATCGACAACATGAAGATAAACAAGGATCAGACCTTCTTCCTTTCCGGTGCACTTTCCCCCTCTATCCTCGCGTGGACCGGCTGTACCTTCGTCAACATCAAGATGTATAACGACCTGTTCGGCGACACGATCAACGAGTTCCTCAACGACGTTGAGGCAGGAAAGTGGACTGTCG
>JAGHTD010000171.1 GCA_018065475.1 Candidatus Colimorpha enterica | reverse complement strand
CCGCTCCGCTCCACTCCGTAAAACAGATTCGTTTATCTTCATTTTCCCGCTTTTAGGGGATTTTTCGACTGCACATTTATTGACTTTTCCACATCTCCCGGAGGGAGCTGGACACGTGCGTCAGCCTTCCAAAGTAAGTGCTCCCAACAATCGTTCGAGCGCATTTCGCCCCAACATTCTTCTTTTCCGAAATCCGAAACCGAAAACTCTTCGCCCGTATTGCATTTGAACACGGAATGTGATAAAATATAGATGAAGAAAAACCGTATTAAACAGGGGGATATTTTATGGAGTTCGTATGGGGATCAAAGGCGCTGATGCTTGCGGCGCCGAAGCCGGAAAACGTTGACAGGTTCTGCAATTACGTCAGAACGAAGCTGAAGGACGACGGGATCGACACCCTTTTTCTGCTCACGCGCTACAATTTCGAGTTCGACACCCACCCCGAATGCAGGGGCGAATATCCGATCTCAAAGGAAGACGCGAAGAACATCGCCGCCGCCTGCCGTGAGGCGGGCATAAAGCTCATTCCCAAGATGAACCTCCTCGGTCATCAGTCCGACTGGGAAGTTCCGAGAGGGATCGTCGCCGCTCATCCCGAGCTTGACGAGAACGGCACCGACAAGGTCGATTACTGCCGCACCCTCTGCCCGACGCACCCCGATTCGCTCGGATACGTCCTCGACCTCGCCGACGAGATGATCGACACTTTCGGAGCAAAGGACTTCCACATCGGCTGCGACGAGGTATTCGAGATAGGAAAATGCCCGCGCTGCAAGGCGACGGGAAAGACGAACGCCGAGCTCTTCTCCGAATGGGTCAACAAGATCGCTTCCCACCTCTTCGACAGAGGCGTGCAGGTCTATATGTGGGGAGACCGTCTCCTCGACTCCGTCGAATGTCAGCACGGCCCGTGGGACGCAAGCCGGGTCGGCACCGCCGACGCGATCGACACCGTCGATAAGCGCATAATAATCTGCGACTGGCACTACTACAACTGGTGGAAGTTCCCGTCGGTCGAAAAGTTCGCCGAAAAGGGCTTCAAAATCTACCTCTGCCCCTTCAACACCGGAGACCAGGCGGAAAAGTTCCTTTCCTACGCGAAGGAACACGATCACGGCCACATCCTCGGCGTCTGCGAGACGACCTGGATGGAGTCGGAATATTTCGTCGATTACGCCCTCGGCGACAGAACGATCCCCGACAACGAGGACGACTGGGCAAAGAAGGCGATCGACAGAGTTTACGACTGCTACGAGCGCGCCCTCGGGCTTAAAAACGAGAAAAAGATGATATATAACGAGGTCTGCGGAGAAAAGCTCTCCCTCCTCGGCTTCGGAACTATGCGCCTGCCCAAAAACGAGGACGGGAGCATCGACGAAGGCAGAACGGAGGAAATGGTCGAGTACGCCCTCGATATGGGCGTCAACTATTTCGACACCGCCTGGCCTTATCACGGCGGAATGAGCGAGATAGTCATAGGCAAGTGCCTCAAACGCCACCGCAGGGACGAATATTACCTCGCCTCCAAATACCCCGGGCATCAGATAGCGGAGAGCTACGATCCCGCCGCGATCTTCGAGAAACAGCTCGAAAAGTGCGGGGTTGATTACTTTGATTTCTACCTCCTCCACAACGTCTATGAGAAGTCGATAGAGACCTATAAGGACGAGAAGTGGGGGATCATCGACTACTTCCTCGAACAGAAAAGGAAGGGCAGGATAAAGCACCTCGGTTTTTCATCCCACGCCCGCCCCGACTGTCTCCGTGAGTTCCTCGACTACTGCGGGGACAAAATGGAGTTCTGTCAGATACAGCTCAACTACCTCGACTGGACGCTCCAGGAGGCAAAGGAGAAGTACGACCTTCTGACCGAAAGGAATATCCCCGTATGGGTAATGGAGCCCGTACGCGGAGGACGCCTCGCCAACCTCTCCGAAAAGGAGCTTGAAGCCCTCGGGGAACTGAGGGACAGGGACACGCCCGTCCACCTCGCGTTCAGATTCCTGCAATCGCTCCCGAACGTGAAGATGATCCTCTCGGGAATGTCGGATTATCTCCAGATGATGGACAATATCCGCACCTTCTCGGAGCGGAAACCGCTGAGCGGGGAGGAAATATCCGCGCTTCTCAACGCCGCCGAGGCGATGAAGGGAGCCGTTCCCTGCACGGGCTGCCGCTACTGCACCGACGGGTGCCCGATGGGACTCGATATTCCCGATATTATCA
>JAGHTD010000132.1 GCA_018065475.1 Candidatus Colimorpha enterica | reverse complement strand
GTATATATATTATACCATACATTTCAGAAAATGCAAGAGTTTTTTGAAAAAATCACTTGATTTTCGTAAATAATCTCTTTGCATTTTCGTTTGTCTGCGATATGAGCCGATCGACCGGCAGGTTTCTCAGCTCCGCCGCCTTTTCCGCGGTGAAAAGAATGAGGCGAGAGTCGTTCCTTTCCCCTCTGTGTGGATGTGGAGCGAGATACGGACAGTCGGTCTCGATCAGGATCCTGTCGTCGGGTATGCTCTTTACGATCTCTGCCATCCTCACGGCGTTTTTGAAGGTGATGACGCCTGAAAATGAGATATACCACCCCATTTTCAGCAGTTCCTTCGCTGCTTCGATACTTCCGCTGTAACTGTGGAAAACGCCCTTCACGCCTTTATACTCGCTGACGATCGAGAGTGTATCTCCGTGAGCGTCCCTGTCGTGGACGACGACGGGAATGTCCTCCTTCACGGCGATCTCAAGCTGTGAACGGAAGATCCTCTTCTGCTCGCCCTTGTTGTCTTCCCTCCAATGATAGTCGAGCCCGATCTCACCGAGAGCGACGACCTTTTTATGGGAAAGGAGCGCCTTGATCTTTCCGACGCTTTCGTCGTTGAAGGCGTAATCGTCAGTCACGTCCTCGGGATGAAGACCGCAGGCGGCGTATGCACCGCCGAACTTCTCGGCGATACGGATACATTCAAGTGAGTTCTCGTACGTCGTTCCGCAGTTGATGACACCGCTGACGCAGCCGCTCAATACCTCTTCAAGGATAGCGTCCCTTTCTTCCCTCGTTTCGCCGAACTTGTCGTCGTAATAATGGGAATGGGTATCAAAGACCATCAGTGGATCCTCTGTCCGAGAGGCGTGTCTTCGTCAAGGAATACGACCTTGATCTTGTCGTTTTCACCCGACGCGATGATCATACCGTTGCTCTCAACACCGCAGATGACAGCGGGCTTGAGGTTTGCGACGAGGACGATCTTCTTGCCTATGAGTTCCTCGGGTTTGTATGACTTTGCGATGCCGGAAACGACCTGTCTCTGCTCGTAGCCGAGATCGACCTTGAGTTTAAGGAGTTTCTTTGCCTTCGGTACCGCTTCACATTCGAGGATCTGCGCCGTACGGAGCTCGATCTTGCCGAAATCTTCTATTCCGACCGGTTCCTCGCAGTCGTCGGGCTTGGGAACGACCGGCTTTTCGGCGGGTTTGAGGTCGCTCAGCGCCTTTTCTTCATCAAGACGAGCGAAGAGAACGGCGGGAGTGCCGATGTTCTTTCCGCTCTCAAGACCACCGAACTCATATCCGTCGGCTTCTGTACCGAGCTGTTTCAGTATCTCGGCAGATGTCGAGGGCATGAAGGGCTCGAGCATTACGGCTCCGCAGCGGATTGTTTCGAGAAGGTTGTAGATGACGGTTTCAAGGCGTGATTTGTCCTCAAGCTTTGCAAGAGCCCAGGGCGCCGTCTCGTCGATATACTTATTTGCTCTTCTGAACACACCGAAAACGGTGTCAACGGCGTCTGCGACGTGGTAGCTGTCCATCTGCGACTTCATTGCGTCGTAGGAATCGGCAACCGACTTTACGAGACTTTCGTCAATTTCGTCGTAAGCGTTCGCCTTGGGTACTGCGCCGCCGAAATACTTGTTCGTCATCGCAAGGGTACGGTTGACGAGGTTTCCGAGCGTGTTTGCAAGATCGCTGTTATAACGTGCGATAATGCTCTCGTAGGTTATCGAGCCGTCGTTTAAGTAAGGCATTTCGGCAAGGACGTATTCACGTACCGCGTCAACGCCGATGTAATCGGCAAGATCGTCCGCATAGATCGTGTTGCCTCTCGACTTGCTCATCTTGTCGATACCGAAAAGGAGCCAGGGATGGCCGAGGACCTTCTTCGGGAGAGGAAGATCGAGAGCCATGAGGATGATAGGCCAGTAAATCGTGTGGAATCTTATGATATCCTTACCGATGATATGAACGTCGGCAGGCCAGTTTTTAAGGTAAAGCTCGCTTTCGGGCTTTTCGGGATCGTAGCCGAGAGCGGTGATATAGTTTGAAAGAGCGTCGATCCAGACGTAGATGACGTGCTTGTCGTCAAACGAAACGGGTACTCCCCATTTGAAGGAAGTTCTCGAGACGCAGAGATCCTGAAGACCGGGCTTTAAGAAGTTGTTGACCATTTCCTTCTTACGGGCTTCCGGCTCGATGAAATCGGGGTGATCCTCGATATACTTCATCAGTCTGTCGGAATACGCGCTCATACGGAAGAAATAGGACTCTTCCTTCATTCTCTTTACGGGACGTCCGCAGTCGGGGCATTTGCCGTCAACTACCTGTGTATCTGTGAGGAACGCCTCGTCGGGCTCGCAGTACCAGCCCTCGTATTCGCTCTTGTAAATATCGCCCTTGTCGTACAGCTTTTTGAAGATGTGCGCAACGGCGGTCTCGTGATAGTCGTCGGTGGTACGGATGAACTTTGTATAGCTTACGTTCATCTTGTCCCATATTCCTCTGATGACTCCAGCTACGTTGTCAACGTACTGCTTGGGAGCGATTCCGGCTTCCTTTGCGTAATTCTCGATCTTCTGACCGTGTTCGTCGGTTCCGGTGAGAAAATATACGTCGTAGTCCTGCTTTCTCTTATAGCGGGCAATGGAATCGGCAAGGATCGCCTCGTATGTGTTGCCTATATGCGGTTTTCTCGATGCGTAGGCAATCGCCGTTGTGATGTAAAACTTTTCTTTCATATCGTCACCTGTTTATAATATTATGTTCTATAACGTCTATCATTTCGCTTATCGCCCCGCTGAAACAATCGCAGACGACGTAGTCGCATATCGACTTGTTATAGGGGATCGCGTTCTCGGGGCAGAAGGAATAGTCCGCCGCATTCAGCATGCTCGTATCGTTTTCGTAGTCGCCTATACAGCAGCAGATAAGCTCGCTTTTGTCAATTCCCGTCTCTTTGCTGACGTAATCCTTGAGCGTATCGATCCTCATTTCCTTTGAAACGCTCTTGTCAAGCGCTTCAAGGACGGTATTGAAGGATCTGAAAAAGTTATATTCGTCGCCGTATTTGCCGATAAGATAGTCTTTGGCTTCAAGCGCCTTTTCTTCGCTTTTGAAGATATTGACGAACTTGTACCATCCCCTGCCTTTTCCGCAGCCGGGTTGATAGCTTTCGCTTTTCCCTTCGGGATTGAAGAAATAGCTCGATTCTATGTTGTCACCGAACTTTTCCCTCAGCTCGCAAATGACCTTTTCGGCTTTCTCGCCGTCAAGGAACACCGAGGAAATGACCTCGTCCTTCTTTGCGTCAAAGAGCAGCCCGCCGTTGCACATCGCAAGGGGAGCGTTGCAAACCGAAGGAAAATCGGGATAAAGCTGCTTGAATACCGAAGGGAGACGGCCGGTGCAGAAGGTGAAATGACCGCCGAGCTCTTCAAATCTTTTTATTGCGTCGAGGTTCTTCTGCGGCACGCCGTTCTTCTGAATGTAAAGCGTATAAGTGCCGTCGAAGTCGCTCATTATTATTATTTTTTTGAAAATATCATTCATTTTCGTCAAGTAGTTTCAGCAGTTCGGTAAAATAATCGGGCAGAGGAGATGAAAACGACATAAGCCCGCCCGTCCTCGGATGAACGAAAGATATCGTCCTTGCGTGGAGGCATTGACCTGAGATGAGCTTGTCGTGGATCGCCTCAAAACGCGTTTTCCCTCCGCCGTAAACGGTGTCGCCGAGCAGAGGATGACCGAGAGAGGCAAGGTGGACCCTAATCTGGTGCGTCCTTCCAGTCTCAAGTCTCAGTTTTATATGATCGAAGCCTTCAAGACGGGATATGACCTCATAGTTAGTCGCGGCTTCCCTGCCGTTCTGTACTATCGCCATTTTCTTGCGGTCGGTCGGATGGCGTCCTATCGGCTTGTCGATCCTGCCCTTGTCTTCTTTGAGATGACCGGTAGAGATCGCCTCGTAGCATCTCTCGAAGGAATGTGAGGAGATCTGCGAAGCAAGCGAAATATGCGCCGAATCGTTCTTGGCAACGACGAGCAGACCGCTTGTATCCTTGTCTATCCTGTGGACGATGCCCGGCCTTATCACGCCGTTTATGCCCGAAAGGCGGTCTCCGCAATGATAAAGGAGGGCGTTGACGAGCGTGCCAGTCATATTGCCCGCCGCGGGGTGGACGACCATTCCCTTCCGCTTGTTTACGACGAGAAGGTCATCGTCCTCATATACGATGTTAAGCGGGATGTTTTCTGGCAGCGCGTCGTCGGGGATGGGATCGGGAAAAACAACGGTGACCGTCTGCCCTTCCTTTACCTTATAATTCTTCTCCCTCGGCGTACCGTCAACGAATATCCTGCCGTCATCCGCCAGTTTCTGAGAGGCGGAACGTGTTATTCCT
>JAGHTD010000088.1 GCA_018065475.1 Candidatus Colimorpha enterica | reverse complement strand
CGATAGTCGTCGGCGCCGCCCTCCACGGTCCCTACGCGGGAGCCGTTCTCGGCCTCGTTTTCGCCGCCGTGGCGATCTACGGCGAGGCGATGGGAGGTATGTTCTGGGCGATCTCGATCCCCGGAACGATAGCGATCTGCACGGTGAAGGGAGTCTGCTGCGGAGCTGCCGCCGGGCTCGTCTATAAGCTCTTCGAGAAGAAGGACAGGACCGCCGCCGCCTTTGCCGCCGCCGTCACCTGCCCGATAGTCAACACCGGGCTGTTCCTCGTCGGCTGTTTCACGCTGTTTTCAAGTGCCCTCGACGGATGGGCTCTCGCCGCCGGCTACGCCACGGTCATCAAGTTCATCCTCGTCGGTATAATCTGCACAAACTTCATCCCGGAGCTCCTCATCAACGTCCTGCTCTCACCCGCAATCGTTACGATAATCAAAAACGCCCGCAAAGCGCACTGAAAGAATAAAAATGGCTACCAAAAGAAAAAAACTCACCAAAAAGAAAAAAAGAATAAGAAAGATCAAGAGGATACTGTTCCTCATCGTCATTCTCGTCGTTATTGTACTCCTTGCGAGGTGCGCGATAAAGAAGTTCAGAGACGACCCGAAGGACACCGAGCCGTCCGAAAGCACAACCGACGTCGATACGGTCGTCACCACCGAGGAAATAACGACCGAGGCGGAGGTCACCACCGCTCAGCAGGGAGAGGTCACCGACGAAAACGGCAACAAGATGACCGACATTTACCTCGACGAACGGCTCATCCGCTCGCTTTCGGGCATTCAGGAACGTCTGAAATGCAAGACCGTCTTCGTTTACGACAGGGTGACAAAGACCTATCTCCTTGAGGTCAACACCCGCGACATCATCCACCCCGCTTCGATAACCAAGCTCTGGACGTCGCTCTACGCTCTCAGCGAGCTTGAACCCGACACAAAGATCACCGCGGGCGACGAGGTCAAGCTGATAAAGCCCGGCTCCTCGACCGCCTACATCAAGAGCGGAAAGCACACCCTTAAACTCTCCATGCTCGTCGAAGGTATGCTCCTGCCCTCCGGCAACGACGCCGCATACGTAGTCGCCGCCGCAGTCGGCAAAAAACTCGCCAAAAACGAGGAAATCTCCCCCGAAGAGGCGGTCTCGTACTTCATGATAGGCCTCAACGAGTACGCGGAGCTCATCGGCTGCAAGGGCACCGTATTCACTGAACCGGACGGAAACGTCTATGAAAACCATTATACCACCGTCCCCGACCTCGTTCTCGTCGCCGATCTCGCGCTTCAGAACGGTATGATGAGGGAATATATGGCTACGCAGAAGGAAAAGGTCTATTACGCAAGCGGTCAGAATATGACCTGGACGAACACAAACCTCCTTCTTGACGAGGAAAGCGACTATTACACGCCTTACGCCGTAGGTATGAAGACCGGATCGCTCGAGGACGAGTATTCGCTCCTCGCCGCCGCTGCCGTTCCCGAGGGTTCGGACGCGAGATTCATCATCGGATGCTTCGCCGGTCAGCTTAAAAACGACCGCTTCGCCGACGCAAAGCTCATCATCGACACGATAGCCGAAACCGTGGGGAAATAAAAACCGTTCCGACGGATAACGGCAGGAAACCGAATATACAACAAAAAACAACGAAAAAATCGTGGGGCAACCCACGATTTTTTGATTATCGGAGATGAAAAGCGGATGAGCAGTCCGGCTCCCTACGGGAGTAGCACAAACTTAGAGGCAAGCACCGACTGTCCAGCTCCCTCCGGGAGGAAGGTGTCGCCGTAGGCGACGAAAGGAGCCCGCGGTATAATGAAGATAGTATCAGAATATTTAGAAACGATACTAAACCGTTAGTTATTCTTTCATCGGTGAAGAAATACTAACAATAGAGCGATCGCCGGGCTCCTCCACCGCTCCGCGGAGGTCTCGCCACGGGCAAAGCCCTGCTCGGTCGGTTCGGCGGATCTGACAGCCCACCGGGCTGTCATTCAATTGCCGCCTCACCCCTCCCGGAGGGAGCTGGACAAGCGAGTGCCTCGCTTCAAAATTAGTGCACACCCGGATGGAGGTTGACAGTCGGTGCTCATTTCAAAGTTTGTGCTTCACCGTCAGAGGCGGGAGGACCAAGGCCCTCCCCTACGACGCAGCCGTATCGTTTTCGCAATGCGTTTTTCAGCGGGCGAACACAGTTCGCACGCCGTTTAGGCTCCCCGAGA
>JAGHTD010000221.1 GCA_018065475.1 Candidatus Colimorpha enterica | reverse complement strand
GAGCAAAGGAGAAGGATATCTCCGAGCTCTTCAGAAATCCCGTCACCGGAATGTACCGTGAAGTTCTTCCCGGCGAGCATCTCGGCGACAAGCCCGTATTCATCGAAAAGGTCGATGAAAACGGAAACAAGGTATATGAGCCCGCGGACGACGTAAAGAACGACGAGGCAAGAATGAACGCTCTCATCGAGGATCATTCCCTCAGAGTAATCGACGGTAAGACCATCCTTTACGACGGACGTACCGGCGAGCGCTTCGACAGCCCCGTCACCGTCGGTATCATGTACTACCTCAAGCTCCACCACCTCGTTGACGATAAGATCCACGCCCGTTCGACCGGTCCTTACTCCCTCGTCACGCAGCAGCCTCTCGGCGGTAAAGCCCAGTTCGGCGGCCAGCGTTTCGGAGAAATGGAGGTCTGGGCTCTCGAGGCATACGGCGCTGCCTACACGCTTCAGGAGATCCTCACCATCAAGTCGGATGATATCGAAGGCCGTGTAGCCGCATACAACGCGATCATCGACGGCAAGAACGTACCTACTCCCGGCGCGCCCGAGGCGTTCAGAGTCCTCGTAAGAGAGCTCCGCGCACTCTGCCTTGATATCAAGGTGCTTGACAAGGACGGCAATGAGGTCAACCTCTCTCTCGTTGAGGAGAGCAAGCCCATCGACGGCGAGATCCCCGGCGAGACCGTCAACGACGTTGAGGATTACGACGGATTCACCTTCAAGGACGGCGGAGACGACAACGACGTCGGATTCGACGAAGACGACATTTACGACGCTCTTGAAAACGATTCAGACGAAGATTACTGATAAAAGGAGATTACAGTTTTGGAACGTATAAACGAAGAAAAAAAGAACGATACCGTTTTTGAATCCATCAAAATCGGTCTCGCATCTCCTGAAATGATTAGAGCTTGGTCAAAGGGTGAGGTCACCAATCCCGAGACCATCAACTACCGCACTCTCAAAGCGGAGCGCGGAGGACTTTTCTGCGAAGAGATCTTTGGCCCGACCAAGGACTGGGAATGCTCCTGCGGAAACTACAAGGGCATCCGCTTCAAGGGCAGAACCTGCGAAAAGTGCCACACTCTCATCACCGAAAAGAGAGTACGCCGCGAGAGAATGGGACATATCGAGCTTGCCTGCCCGGTATCTCACATCTGGTATCTCCGCGGTATCCCCTCCAAGATAGGTCTGCTTCTCGACGTGCCTCCCAAGGCACTTGAGAACGTAGTTTACTACATCAAGTACATCGTCACCGATCCCGGTGACACCGGTATCGAGCCCAAGAAGATCATCGATCAGAAGGAACTCGAGGATCTCCGCCGCAACTACCACGATAACTTCAAGGTAGGAATGGGCGCCGAAGCCATCAGAGAGCTTCTTGAAAAGATCGATATCGAGGCGCTCTCCGCAGAGCTCAAAGCAGAGCTTGAGGGCGCAAGCGGACAGAAGAAGGTCCGTCTCATCAAGCGTCTTGACGTCGTTGAGGCGTTCCGCCGTTCCGGCAACCGCCCCGAGTGGATGATCATCACGGTTCTTCCCGTGCTTCCTCCCGACGTCCGTCCTATGGTACAGCTCGACGGAGGACGTTTCGCATCCTCGGATATCAACGACCTCTACCGCCGTATCATCAACCGTAACAACATCCTGAAGAAGTTCCTCCAGGACAGCCCCTCCGATATCGTCGTCAACAACGAGAAGCGTATGCTTCAGGACGCCGTTGACGCCCTCATCGACAACGGCAAGAGAGGAAAGCCGGTTACCGGTCCTTCCAGCCGTCCCCTCAAGAGCTTATCCGAGATGCTTCGCGGTAAGCAGGGACGTTTCCGTCAGAACCTTCTCGGTAAACGTGTCGATTACTCCGGACGTTCGGTCATCGTCGTCGGACATGAGCTCAAGATCTATCAGTGCGGTCTCCCCAAGGAAATGGCACTCGAGCTCTTCAAGCCCTTCATCATCAAGCGTCTCGTCGAAAGAGGCGACGCCGTAACGATCAAGGACGCAAAGAGAAAGATCGACAAGGGAATCGAAAACTGCGTATGGGACGCACTTGAAAACGTCATCAAGGAACACCCCGTGCTCCTCAACCGTGCGCCTACGCTTCTCCGTCTGTCGATTCAGGCATTCGAGCCCGTGCTCGTAGAAGGCAGAGCGATCAAGCTCCATCCTCTCGTATGTACGGCGTTCAACGCCGACTTCGACGGCGACCAGATGCCTGTTCACGTTCCGCTTTCCGCAGAGGCACAGGCAGAGGCACGCCTCCTTATGCTCTCCGCAAACAACCTGCTCAAGCCCGTTGACGGTAAGGCAGTCACCGTTCCTTCGCAGGATATGGTCCTCGGCTCCTACTATCTCACGATAGACAAGGACGGCGAGAAGGGCGAGGGCAACTGCTACCGCAACTTTGACGAAGCCATAATGGCATATCAGGACGGAGACCTCGGCCTCCACGCCCGCATCAAGGTAAGAGTCGAGAAGGAAATAAACGGCGTCAAGGAGTCGAGAATCATCGACGCTACCCTCGGCCGTCTTATCTTCAACAACTCGATTCCCCAGGATATCGGCTTCGCCAACAAGGAAAACATCTACAAGGGCAAGAAGACCGTATTCGGTCAGCCCTTCGATTACGCTGACTGCGACAAGATCGGCACGGTCAACAGAGACTTCACCAGCACAGACGAGAACGTGCAGAAGCACCTCCTCGACCTCGAAGTCAACTGCACCTGCGGTAAGAAGCAGCTCAAGCAGATCGTTGACCTCTGCATTGAAAAGCACGGCTTCACCGTAGCGGCAGAAGTCCTCGACAGCATCAAGGCGATGGGCTACAAGTATTCCACGAAGGCGTCGATCTCCATTTCGATCGCCGACGTCACCATCCCCGAGGAAAAGCAGACGATCATCGCCGGAGCGGAAGCAAACGTCGAAAAGATCCGCCGCGACTTCAACAGAGGTAAAACGACTGAGGAAGAGCGCTACAAGGCGGTCATCCAGACGTGGCAGAAGGCCACCGACGACGTCGTCAACGCCCTCCAGGAGAAGTTCGACCGTTACAATCCTATCAAGATGATGTCCGACTCCGGTGCCCGCGGTAACATGACTCAGATGCGTCAGCTCGCAGGTATGCGCGGACTTATGTTCGCGACCAACGGACGTACGATGGAGATCCCGATCAAGTCAAACTTCCGTGAAGGCCTGAATATCCTCGATTACTTCTCCGCCGCACGTGGCGCGAGAAAATCTCTGTCCGATACCGCTCTTAAGACTGCGGACTCCGGATACCTGACAAGACGTCTCGTTGACGTTTCGCAGGACGTTATCGTAAGAGAGGTCGATTGCGGTGCGGTTGACGGACTTGAGGTCGCCGCTATCGCAGAGGGCAAGGAAACAATCGAGCCGCTTAAGGACCGCCTTGTCGGCCGTTACACGGCAAACTGCGATGCCGGAGTCGTCAGAAAAGAAGACGGCACCATCATCATCGACAAAAACTCGCTCATTACGGGCGAGATCGCAGACGAGATCATCAACGCAGGTATCGAAAAGGTAACGATCAGATCGCTCCTCAACTGCCGTGCAAGATACGGCGTCTGTGCACGCTGCTACGGCACCGACCTTGCAAACGGCAAGGACGTTCAGATAGGCGAGGCGGTAGGTATCATCGCCGCTCAGTCTATCGGTGAGCCGGGTACACAGCTTACGATGAGAACCTTCCACACCGGCGGTGTCGCAGGTTCGGATATCACACAGGGTCTTCCCCGTGTCGAGGAACTCTTCGAGGCAAGACGCCCGAAGAAGAACGCGATCGTTTCGGAGTTCGCGGGCACCGTTTCCACCGGCATGGAAAAGAAGATGAAGGCCGTTTACGTCACTTCCTTCGACGAGGAAAAGAGACAGACGTACCTTATCGCTCACGGACTCGAGATCATCGTCAAGGACGGTGACAAGGTAGGACAGGGCGACGCTCTCACCGGCGGATACAAGGCACCTGCCGACATCCTCAAGGTCAACGGACTTGACGCCGTTTACAGCTATATTATCACCGAGGTCCAGAAGGTTTACCGTTCGCAGTCCATCGACATCAACGATAAACACATCGAGGTCATCGCACGTCAGATGACGAAAAAGGTCATTGTTGACGATCCCGGAGACACCGATCTTCTTCTCGGAAGCTGGATCGATCTCGGCGAGTTCAGAGAGAAGAAAGAAGAGATCGAGAGACGCATCGATGCAGGCGAGCGTACGCTCCGTGTTCCCGTTGTATCTCCCACGCTTCTCGGTATTTCCAAGGCGGCGCTCCAGTCGGAGAGCTTCCTCTCCGCGGCTTCCTTCCAGACGACCACGACCGCTCTTGCGGACGCGGCAGTCAAGGGAAAGACCGACCGTCTGCTCGGACTTAAAGAGAACGTCCTTATCGGTAAGCTCATCCCCGCAGGTACGGGTATGGAAAGATACCGTAACATCAACGTTATCGACACCGGCAAGGAATCCGCTCAGGTCGAAGAGATCGAGAAGACCGAGGTCTTCGCAAGCTCCGACGACTACGAATAATCAAAAAAGGGACGCTGATTAGTGACAGCCCGATAAGGAAGTATTTCGTGATATGGATTTTGTACGGCAAAACCCGATGCTCGTTATGAGTGTAGACAAATCAGAATTTGTGGCGGGAAAATGATTTCATATTGCAGGTGAAGGAAAAGCAGGATGAGTAAAGTCAGACTTACAATAACAGAAAGCAGATGCAGATGCGGATATGTCAAAAAAGGAGACACGTTTATCGTTGACGATCTGTGCCCACCCCTGTGCCATGAACTGTGGAACGCAATCTATCCTTCGATATATGCATTAAAAAACGGAGCGGAGCTTGATTACGGAAACGCCCGTGCAAAATGCTTTGATGCAGCGTGTCCGGATGAATGCCGGGTGCATATTCATGGGGAAGCCATAGATTCATGAATTTCAGCCTGCCGGAAAAAGAGTAAGACAAATCCCGCTTTGTCGAACTGAAAGAAATAACCCGCCGAAAAGGAGCTAATCCTTTTCGGCGGGTTTTACTTTACAAAATACTTCCTTATAAGGCTTTGCCTTTTTCAGCGTCCCTTTTGCTGTGTGAATATGAAAGCCCCGTCGGGAGCGTTTTGCTTCCGACGGGGCTTGTCTTTTGCCGTTATGGTTTTGAAAAAAGCTTTTACGCTTTCGCCTCTGCCTCTTCCGCCTTCTCTTTTGCCTTGCGCTTCTTGTCGGCGATGGCGAACGGGAGGGTGACGAGCGTCATATAGGTGACGAGAATGACGATCAGCGGGAGCATATAGAAGTAGGGATACGGGATGAGAGAATGGAGTAGCTCAAGGATCGGGTTTCCCTCGGTCTCCATCGAATAGAAGTAGTTTGCGTAGGGGTTGAGCTTCGTTACGCGGAGGATGACGTTAATCAGCGATACGCCGGTGAGGACGCAGAACGACGCGATCAGCGTCTTCGGGAAATCCTTGAACTTCGGACGGAAGAAGCCGAGCAGACACATCATGGGGCCGCCGATAAGGACGAGATAATGCGTGATGTAGTAGCCGAGCATACGCGGAAGGAGGATCGAACAGTCGTAGAATCCGACGGCGGGCAATGTGAGAGCCATTGCGG
>JAGHTD010000281.1 GCA_018065475.1 Candidatus Colimorpha enterica | reverse complement strand
GGTCGGGAAAGCACGATAGATCGCGTTTTGAGAACGCCGTCAGAAGGATAATCGGCTACTTCAAATACCCCAACTACTACAAGATCGACGGCAAGCCCGTCTTCATGCTTTACGACGTCGTCAACCTCATCGAAGGTCTCGGCGGCCTCGACAAGGCGAAGGAAGCGCTCGACTGGATGAGAGAGGAGACCGTCAAGGCGGGCTTCCCCGGGCTTTACATCCAGACGCAGTTCGGCAATCCCCCCTACGTCATCGACGGCGGAAAGAGAACTCTTTCGCTCGAAGAGATGGTGAAGGGCCTCGGCATCGACGGCGGAACGCATTATCAGATGCTCTGCGACGTCGCACACGAGGGCGGTATGCGCCCCACCTTCCGTGACGAGATAGAGATCACGCAGAAGGTATGGGAGAGGACAGAAAAGCTCCCCGTCGATTACTTCCCGCACGTCTCGGTCGGCTGGGACAACACTCCCCGCTACAAGGAAATGAGATACGACGACATCGACAAGGGCATTATGGAGGCGATGATAATCGACCCCGCAACGCCCGACGAGATCGAGGAGATCATGAGAAAGGCGAAGGAATACATCGACTCTCACCCCTCTCTCCCCGCACCGCTCATCACCGTCAACTCCTGGAACGAGTGGACGGAGGGCAGCTACCTTGAGCCGGACGATATGTTCGGCTACGGCTATCTTGACGCGATCAAGAAGGTCTTTTGCGAATAATTCGCCGACATCATCGCGCGATCAAATCGCACGAATAACACAAAAAACGATTTTTTGAGGTAAAACTATGCCGCTTTCACCGATGATGATCCAGTATCTGGAGATCAAGGAAAAATATAAGGACGCCGTGCTTTTCTACCGTATCGGGGACTTCTACGAGATGTTCTACGAGGACGCGAAGCTGGTGTCGAGGGAGCTTGAGCTGACGCTTACGGGGCACGCGAGCGGAGAAGAGGAGAGGGCGCCGATGTGCGGTGTCCCCTACCACGCCGCCGACACCTATATTGGCCGCCTCGTGAACAAGGGCTACAAGGTCGTCGTCTGCGAACAGATGGAGGACCCGGCTCTCGCAAAAGGACTGGTGAAGAGGGACATAGTGAGGGTGGTCACACCCGGCACGATGACGGACAACACACAGCTCGATGACAGGAAAAACAACTTCATCGTCTCGGTCTTCCGGGGCGAAAAGGGGTTCTCGGCGGTCTTCGCCGACCTGTCAACGGGCGAGATGTCGGGGGAGATATACCCTACTGCGGAGGCACTCTGCGGGGGAATATCGGCGTTTTCGCCCTCCGAGGCGATAACCGCCTTCCCGCTTTCGGACGTTCCGGCGCTCGAAGGCCTGCTCCGTGACAGATACAATTCGTATATTTCCGAGGACAGAGGGGAATATTACCTCTTCCCCGACTGTGCTCTTTCGGTTTCAAAGACTTTTGGGCGTGAAAGGGCGGAGGAAATCAGCGAAAAGTTTCCTGAGATCATCCATGCCGCGGGCGCGCTCCTCAGATACATGGGGGAGACACAGCTCTGCGACGTGAAGAACGTGAGGGAGCTGAAGATAAGCGAAAGCGGGGATTACCTCGTCTTCGACACCGCGTCGAGGCGCAATCTTGAGCTCTGCGGAACGATGAGAACGGGCGAAAAGAGGGGCTCGCTCCTCTGGGTGCTCGACAAAACGAAGTCCTCGGTTGGCGCGCGTATGCTCCGCCGGTGGATAGAAATGCCCCTCTGCGACGTGAGAGCGATAAAGCAGAGGCAGAGGGCGGTCGATGAGCTTTACACCGATCTTATCGCCCGCGACGGCATTTCGGAGGCGATGAGGAAGGTAAACGACCTCGAACGCCTGCTGACAAAGCTGACCTACGGGAGCGCAAACGCGAGAGATCTCGTCTCGATCTGCCGCACCGCGGAGGTCATACCCGAAATAAAGGAATGTATCTCCCCCTTCCTCTCGGAGGAAATGGAGAGGATAAGAAACGACGCCGACGATCTCGGCGACATAAGGGAGCTTATCTCCCGCGCGATTGTCGATGAGCCGCCATTCTCGATAAGAGAGGGAGGGTTCATACGCGAGGGCTACAACCGTGAGGCGGACGAGCTTCGGCTCATCGTCACCGATTCGCAGTCCTTCCTCGACAGGATCGTGACCGAAGAAAGAGAAAAAACGGGCATAAAGGGGTTGAAGATCTCGCACAACAAGGTCTTCGGCTACTACATGGAGGTCTCGAACTCACAGCTCTCCCTCGTGCCCGACAGATATATAAGAAAACAGACGCTCGTCGGCGGCGAAAGGTTCATCACCGAGGAGCTGAAGGAGCTTGAAAGCCGGATCGGCGGGGCGCAGGCGAAATTGCAGGCGCTCGAAGGGGAGCTTTTCGAGGAGATAAGGACGGCGGTCGTCGCCCAGGCGGAGAGGATAAGCCGCACCTCGGCGGCGCTCGCACGGCTCGACTGCTACTGCTCGCTCGCGGAAGCGGCGGCGGAGAACTCCTACGTCTGCCCGGAGGTCGAGTATTCGACCGCCCTCACGGTAAAGGAGGGACGGCACCCCGTCGTCGAGAAGTTCGTCAAAAACGGGCAGTTCGTCCCCAACGACACGACGCTCGACACCGACCGGAGCCGTTTTATGGTCATTACCGGCCCGAATATGGCGGGAAAATCGACCTATATGAGGCAGGTCGCGCTGATAACCGTTATGGCGCAGATCGGATCCTTCGTGCCTGCGGCAGAGGCGAGGATCGGCGTCTGCGACCGTATCTTCACCCGCGTCGGAGCGTCGGACGACCTCGCTTCGGGGACCTCGACCTTCATGCTGGA
>JAGHTD010000035.1 GCA_018065475.1 Candidatus Colimorpha enterica | reverse complement strand
GTCATCGCCAATCTGCTCCGCTTTGCGGCGGTTTTGCCGACGCTTTCGGTCGCGGCAGACGAGCCGTCTTTCGGAATGATTGGTGCGGTATGCTTCTCTGCCGCGGAGATATTCTTCTGCGTCGGTGCGTTCTTCTCGCTCTACGAAACGATCGAAACGGTATCCGACGGCAGGATAAAGACGAAAAAGGCGGGAATATTTACCCTCCTCCTCTTCCTTTCAGTCAAGACCTTCGCCGCCCTTCCCGAGCTGATCTATCTTTATTCGTTTGACCCCGCCGTTTCGGGAATGGCGCTTTTCCCTCTCGAACCCTACAAAAACGCATTAAGATTTGACTTCTTTCTCTTCTCGGTCGTGTTCTCGTCGGTCTCCGGCACCGTTGTACTGAGATTCTTCGGGAATCTGAAAAAAGACAGGGATTTCAGACAGACCGTATCCTCTCTCCTTGCGTCCCATCCCGAGGATCAGGCATTCACCGTCAAAAAGACGTCGATCGCCTTCTTCACCGTAATTCTCGTTGCGGTATGGACGGCGTTCCCGATTGAGGTTGACGGATCGAGGATGATACCGATCCTCCTTCCCGTGATCTGTCTTCTGATAGCGTCTCTGCTCCTCAGAAAAACGGTCAATTACACCGGAGGTGAGATCGCCGTGATCTCGGTCGCCGCCGTTCTTTCGGTCATATTCAGCATTGCGTCCTTCGCGTTTGCCTCCGAATACGACCGATCCGCGTCGGTGAACTTCGGCAAATATATCTATCAGTTCATCTTCCCCGCGCTCGCTCTTCTGTTCCTCACCGTGTTTACCGTCATATCGATAAACGTGACACGGAAGAAAATAAACGAGATCGTCTCCTTTCACACGGGAGTGATGTGGAGCTCCGAATATCAGAAGCACAACAAGGAAACGCTCAATTTAAGAAAAGGCCTCATCTCCGCCGTCAATATCTCGTCGGCGCTCTGGTCGGTCTTCTCTGTCGTTTCGCTTGCCGCCTTTGCTCTTAAATACGTATTTCCGACGTTTTCACGTATTATTCCGCTGATCTTTCTGATCCCCGCCGTCATTTCGACGGTCACGGCAGTAAAGATCGAGGACGGGATAAAAGACAGATACAACGAAAAGGATAATCAATGATCAATGAGACCGTGACCGACGTCAACCTCGGCATAAAGCTTATACAGAACAGTGCCGGGCTTAACTACGGCACGGACGCCTATCTCCTCGCCGCCTACCTTCCGGTCATGAAAAACGCCGAAGCGGTGGAGATCGGAGGCGGGAGCGGAATAATCTCCCTGCTCGCCGCACAGAGAGAGAAGTTCTCACACATCACCTGCGTCGAAGTGCAGGACTACTACGCAGAGCTCTGCAAAAGAAACATAGAGCTGAACGGCATGGAGGAAAAGATCACCTCCCTCTGCTGTGATATAAGGGACTGCGCCATAAGAAACGTCCCCGTCGTGTTCGGCAATCCCCCTTTTATGAAGGATAACGCGGGAAAAAGAAACGAGGACGACGGCAAGAACTCGGCAAGGCACGAGCTTCACGGCGACATCTCCGAGCTGTGCAGAGCCGCGTCGGACATCCTCAAATACGGCGGTTACTTCTTCTGCGTTTACCGTCCCGACCGTCTTACGGACCCTACCGACGGTATGAGGAAAAGCGGTATCGAGCCGAAGAAGATGACCTTCGTCCACGCCGACGTCGCTCACGCCCCCTGCCTTGTGCTCGTCACCGGCAAAAAAGGCGGAAAAAGCGGTGTTGAGATCACCCGCCCGCTCATTCTGACCGACAGAGAGACGGGCAGACCTACGGAGGACTCCGATTTTATTTATTCTGAATGTGAGTGGATAAAATGACCGAAGAAAGAAACAAAACAGAAAAAGGTGCGCTTTACCTCGTCGCGACGCCGATAGGCAATCTCGACGACATCACCTACCGCGCCGTCAAGGTGCTCTCCGAGTGCGACTTCGTCGCCGCAGAGGACACGAGGGTAACGGCAAAGCTCCTTTCGCACCTTGAAATATCAAAGCCCGTCGTCATCTATCAGAAGTTCAATCTGAAAGAGGCGGGCGGCAAAATCGCCGAAAGACTGAAAAACGGCGAGACCTGCGCCCTCGTCACCGACGCCGGCACCCCCGGAATAAGCGATCCCGGGCAGGACATTGCAAAGCTCTGCATTCTCTCGGGGATAAAGGTGATCCCGGTTCCCGGCGCCTGCGCACTGATAAACGCGCTGATCGGCTCGGGAATGAACACCGACAGATTCCTCTTTGAGGGCTTCATAGGAAGTAAGAAAAGTGAGGCAAAAAAACGCCTTGAAGCGATTTCCGCCGAGACCGCGACCGTGATACTCTACGAAGCGCCCCACCGCCTTGTTCAGACGCTTGAGGCGATAAACGAGGTGTTCGGCGGCGACAGAGAGCTCGTCCTCTGCCGTGAGCTCACGAAGCTAAACGAGGAGTTTATCAGAACGACAGCCGCGGAAGCCCTCGCCCTCTACTCGGAAAACGAGCCGAGGGGAGAATACGTCATCGTCATCGAAGGCGCATCCTCGGAGGGAGACGAGTTCTGGACAAATCTCAGCATAGAACAGCACGTTTCATACTACGTTGAAAAAATGAACCTATCAAAAATGGATGCGATCAAACAGACGGCCAAAGACCGCCGCGTACCCAAAAAAGAAATATACAGGTCGATCCTCGATTCTGAAGAAAACGGCGGAGGCATATCTTGATTTTCGGAAAACACATCAACAAATATTATCTGAAATACAGCCCGATACTGCTTCTCGGCATATTGTGTCTGGTAGCAGTTGACTGGGCACAGCTTGAGATACCGGAGCTTTACCGTCTTGTGGTAAACGGGCTCAACGGCGGCACCGTTTTATACAAAGGCGAGACCATCCCATTCGATATCCCCTTCCTCCTCAGCGAGATATGCGTCCCGCTCATTATAATAATATGCTGTCTTATCGTGGGCAGATTTTTGTGGAGAATATGCTTCTTCGGCACAGCAATCCTCGTCGAGACCGATCTCCGCAAGAGAATGTTCGACAAGTGCAAAGATCTCTCCCAGCAGTTCTATGAGGAAAACAAGGTCGGAACGCTGATGTCCCTCTTCACAAACGACCTTGAAACGGTCCAGGATTGCTTCGGCTCGGGCATTCTCTGCCTCTGCGACGCACTTTTCCTCGGCTGTCTCGCAATGATCAAGATGTTCAACATGAACAAGCTCCTGGCACTTCTCTCGATGATCCCGATGGCGCTTCTGCTTTCGATCTCGATCGCAGTAGGCAAAACGCTCGCCGCAAAATGGGATAAAAGACAGCAGGCGTTTTCAAATCTTTCAGACTTTTCGCAGGAGAACTTCTCCGGAATAACGGTGATCAAGGCATTCGTCAAAGAAGTGATCGAGCTCTGCAACTTCAAAAAGCTCAACGTGGAGAACGAGAAGGCGATCATCGACGACGTTAAGGCGGCAACGCTTTTCAACATCACGGTGTCCTTCTTCGCCGAATCGGTAATATGCGTAATTCTCGGCTACGGCGGTTATCTCGTCTATAAAGGGACGTTCGATGCCGGTCAGCTCGTCGAGTTCATCGGCTATTTCACGGCGGTAATATGGCC
>JAGHTD010000087.1 GCA_018065475.1 Candidatus Colimorpha enterica | reverse complement strand
GGGGAAGGCGTCGCTCATGATCTTGATCGCCTTGTCTGCGCCTGCGGCACGGAAGGTGACCTCCGCGATCGGGATACCGCCTTCGCAAAGTGCCTTTGCGAGAGGAAGAGCGTCTCTCTCGGGGTAGTTGAGCTTGATGACCGGAACAGCTCCGACCGCAGCTATTTTTTCACTGATGTTTTCAAACATATTATTTCCTCCAAAGGGTGACGGGATCTCCGTCACCCGGTTTTTTAATAAATGTTGCCGTTTTCTCTGTAAACGCGCCATACGTTCTCGAAGAAATCGTCGTCTTCGGGGATCGGACGGACGTCACGCCACTCGCAGACGACCTTGTCGCCGTCGAGCTTGACTTCCTGGACGGAAGCTCTCGTTTCGCCCTTTTCCTCGTTGAATCTGAACATTTCTTCAAGTCCTTCACGGAGAGAGCCGTCCTTGTTGTAGTAAAGGGCGCTTCCTCTCGTTGCGGGAAATCTGTCGGCGTAGTCGATCATTGCGGCGAGGACTGCCTTCTGCGTCGTGAGGATGTCACGGAGCTTGTAGAAGAGGAAGACGGCCTTGGGCTCGCGTACTCCCGCCTTCTTGGACAGGTTCTTGAGTTCGTCGGAGATCTCGCCGTAAAGGGCGACCATATCCGCCTTGTTTCTCATTGCCGCACCGCCGTCGCTCATCCTTCTCTGTGCCTCGGCGATGAGAGAAGCTATGTTGTCGTCGTTTGCGACCGCTTTGGCGATGATGTCGGAATGTCTCTTCTCCGCGTCTGCGAGGACCTCGTTGAAGGTGTTTTCGCATACCTTCTCGTTGGGATGAGCGCAGATGTATTGCGAAGCTCTGAGGGAGCCGACCTGACCTGCGTTGAGGGCGGATCCGCCGGGACGGGTGATACCGTGCGTTCCGGCACATTCGCCTGCCGCGAAGAGGCCGTTCACCGACGTCTGCCACCACTTATCGACGGAGATACCGCCGTTGTTGTGCTGAGCGCAGAGGGCGATCTCAAGATATTCGACTGTGATGTCCACTCCCTTGCCCTTGTAGAGGTCAACTGCGGGAGAGTTCATCTTGAGGAGACGGTCGATCGGCTTGCCGAAGCAGGCACCTGCCTTGAAGAGGTATTCGTATGCTTCCTTGGAAAGCGACTTGTAGTCGATCTCGCCGAGACCGAAGGGGTTCTTCGTGAAGTCGAGATATACTCTGCGT
The DNA here is from genome assembly GCA_018065475.1 of Candidatus Colimorpha enterica. GTDB lineage: Bacteria > Bacillota > Clostridia > Oscillospirales > CAG-272 > Colimorpha_A > Colimorpha_A enterica. The sequence goes on along the minus strand of JAGHTD010000087.1, from coordinate 5,547 downwards.
TTTCTGAGGACGCACTCTCTGTAAACGAGGAGGTCGATGATCGACGAGCCGGTCATTACCTTGCGGCTGTCGAAGGGCCACTGATAACCCTTGAGGAAGACCATCGAGAGGGCTTCGTTGACGTCGGAGAAGTATTCGCCGAGGAACTCGTATTCCTTGCCGTCGGCATCGACGGAAACGAAACGGGGGAGAACCTGCATATGGGTTCCCGATACGTTCCATCTCGGAGCGATGGAGGCGAGGCCGTACTGCCATTCGGTGAGGTTCTGGGTGCTTGCGCCCGCGTTGAGGGCAAGACCGGTGCTTCCGGTGTGGCACTCGGGATAAGCGGAGTCGGCGTAGATACCTGCGGGGCCTCCCGTCGCGATGATGACGTCGGAACATCTGAACGCCGCGAGGTCGCCCGTGTTTTCGTCAACGCAGAGGACGCCGCAGACGCTGTTGCCGCTTTTGAGGATCTCGACGGCGAGCATTGCGTCGTGGATGATGACGCCGAGGTTTGAAGCGTTCTTCTGGAGCGCTTCGGTCATGAACTTGGAGGTGAGAGGACCTGCCGACGTGGCTCTTGCGAAGGGGTCGTGGTCGGTCTTGTAGCCGACGTATTCACCGTATCTGTTTACGGGGAACTTGACACCGAGCTCGCAGAGATTCATAAAGCAGCGTACCGAGAGAGCGGCTTCGCCGCGGGCGTTGTCGCCGTCACCCGCACCGCCGTCTAAGAGGGTCTTTGCCATTGCTCTTACGCTGTCGGGGCTGTCTCCTCCGAGACCGAGCTTGTAATAGGTCTGCTTGTCGCTCCCCGTATTGCGGGAGGTGCCGCAGTTGACGCCTTCGGTGACGATGGCTACCTTTCTTCTGCCGTCCTGCTGGATACGGCAGGCGGCGTTATAGCCGGCGGCTCCCGTGCCTATTACGATAACGTCGTAATTGTATATTTTCATCTTGCTTCCTTATATTATCAGAGTCTCTGGATGTGGAATCCGCCGTCAACGTCGATGGACTGACCGGTGACGTAGGGGAGAGAACCGTTGGAGAGTGCGAGGACTGCGGCTGCGATATCCTCGGGCTGGCCCCATCTCTTGATGGGAAGGATACCCTCGTTGAAGATGAGGTTGTCGTACTTTGCCTTGACGGTGGAGGTCATACCGGTTGCGATGATGCCGGGACGGATCTCGTTTACGGGGATGTTGTACTCTGCAAGACGGTCTGCGAAGAGCTTCGTTACCATCGAAACGCCTGCCTTGGAAATGCAGTACTCACCTCTCGACGTGGAGGTGGTGTAAGCGGACATGGAGGAGATGTTGACGATCGCGCCCTTCTGCTCGCCTTCGTTGTTCTTCATATAGTTTGCGACGAGCTGGGTGAGGAACATCGTGCCCTTGGTGTTGATGTTCATTACGAAGTCGTAGCTTTCCTCTGTCATTTCGAGGATGTCGGCTCTTACTCTGGGAGCGACGCCTGCGACATTGACGAGAACGTCGATCCTGCCGTATTTAGCCATAGCTGCCTCGACGAATGCCTTACGGCCTTCTGCCTTGCTGAGGTCGCCCTGGATGTAGTTGAAATCGCCTTCGAGGGGACGGATCATCTCGGGAACGACGTCCATACCGTAAACGGAATAGCCGTTCTCAAGAAATTTCTTTGCGGTTGCGTAACCGATTCCGCCGGCAACGCCGGTGATAAGTGCAAGTTTGCTCATTATATTTATTCCTCCAAAAAGAATTACTGTTTCTTGGCACCGCAGTACTGATTGAAGATCGGGAGATAGGTGTCGGTATCTCTGATCACGCAGCCGGGAGTTCCGCCTGCACGCATGATCTGCGTGCACTTGGAGCAGCAGATGCAGCATTTGTTCTTGTCCATCTCGCCCTTGCCGATGATGTCGCGGGCAAAGTCGGGATATGCGAAGATCGTGCGTCCGAAGCCCGCGAAGTCAAATCCGCCGTCCTTGATGAAAGCGGAAACGACGTGGGGAGCGGCAACTCCGAGGAAGCTGACCGCGGAGCAGATGATCTTCATGTCGGGGACGTTCTTCTTGAGCTCCGCCGTTCCGCAGAGGACTCTCTTAACACCCTCAAGAGGATGCTCGGGCGCCTCGTAGCCGCCCATCGCGAAGGGACGGTTGACGTGCGGGTTGAAATACGGGTTGCCCATCGTCACGTTGAGGATGCGGACGCCGTAGTTGTAGAGCTGCTGAATGAGCCACGCGGGTTCGGTCGGATCGAAATCGAGCGAGCCGTCGGTCGGAACGCCGAAGCCGTAGGGGTACTTGAATCCGTCGTAAACGTTGAGACGGGAGGAGACGAGGAAGTCGTCACCGGTGCTCTGAATAGCGCCCTGTACCGACTCACGGAGGAGACGGGTGCGGTTTTCAAGAGATCCGCCGTAACGTCCTTCGCGGTTGTAAGCGGAGAGAAGCTCACTGTTCAGGTATCTGTGGCAGCACTTGATGTCAACGCCGTCGAAGCCCGCCTTTTCGGCAAGGACCGCGCCGTTTACGAGTGCCTCGCCTACTCTGTCGAGATATTCGTCACTGACGATGTGATCCGACGGGATCGGCTTGTCACCCTCAAAGATCGGGTTGTTGTAGGCGATGAGGGGATCGGGCGTGCCTGTCGGCTTGCTGTATCTGCCGGAGTGCGTCGCCTGCATAAAGATCTTCGGCTCGTAGCCGTTGATCTTCATCGCGGTCTCCTTGATGTCCTCGACCTCTGCTTTGAAGGCGTCGAGGGTGTCCTCGGTGATGTAGAGCTGGCGGGGGTTTGCCCTGCCTTCGTTCATTACCGCTGTGGCCTCGAACCAGATGATACCCGCTCCGCCTTCGGCGAAACGTCTGTATCTTCTCTTTGTAAGCTCGTCGGGACGGCCGTCTCTTGTTCCGTCACAGCCCTCCATTGCCTGGCAGGCGAGACGGTTGGGGAATATTTTACCGGCTACTTCGACCTTGTTTGCAAGGACTGACGTGTCCTCCGAATAGGGAAGCGCGGTTCCGAGTTCCTCGTTCTGAGCGAGAAAATCCTCGGTCTTCATATAAACTGTTTTTCTCACTGTTTTTCCTCACTTGTTATTTCAGCCAGCTGAGAAGCTCTGCGGCTGTTTCGGGGAGCGTTTCGATCTTGTCGTCGTGCATGAACTCGAGCATAAGGAAGATGTTTTCCTTGTCGGAGTCCTTGAGGATGTCAAGATAACCGAGCCAACGGTCTCTGAAATGAGCGAGAGGGTATCTCTCGAGCTTGCCGTTGACGGTCTCCCAGGAGAAGACGTGGACGCTGTAAACGAAGGGAAGGAGCGCCTTCAGAGCCGCACAGTTGTCCTCGTAGCTTCTGTTTTGATTGGGCTGCCAGAACATACGGAAGTTGGGCATACCGACGTCAACGAGGAACTTGAGCGCCTCGCGGTACTCGTCGGTGATGGAGTGGACGTGATTTTCGAGGCAGAACATCATGTCGGGATATTTTGCGCAGATACGCTTTGCGTCTTCGACGCAGAATGCGTAATACTCGTCCGTCATCTCGTAGCGGCACTTGTTGGAAGCCCAGAGGCGGATGACCTTTGCGCCGAGAACACGTGCGGAAGCGACGATACCGTCAATATCGTTCTTGTCCGATACGCCGATCTCGTAGTAGGAGCCGTATTCGGGCATAAGGATGCCTGCTTCTTCGGTCGCCTTCTTGACCTTTTCGGCTGCTTCGAGGTTGCCGAAGGGAACGTGAACGTCGGAACCCCATTCAACTGCCTTGAGGCCGTTTGCCTTCATCTGAGCGATGAGATTGTCCGTGCTGATCGGACGGAATGAAATGGACACAAGTCCGGGAATGAAAACCATTGTTTTTCACCTCACTGAAACATTTTTTATCACTATAATTTTACCACTTTTGCATATTTCTGTCAAGGTTTATTATATGAATATATAATAATGCCCGAAATAGCAATGATAAACATTACAATTCCGGGCAATCAAGCGGTATTTGCAAACTCAAAAACGAAAAAAACGCAATAGGACCGTGAAAGACGGTTCCTTCATTTATATATATTACAGCTCAAACGCGCCGAGCGACACCGCAAGCGACGAATTGAGGTAACGTGGATCGTCGGTGACGTCCCTTATCACCGTCACGCAGTCGGGGAGGGTGAAATCCTCTCCCGAATAGAGAAGCTCGACCTCGGCGGTCGCCCGATCGTTCCAGAAGGGATAGACGTCGATCTCGGCGATGTGATCGCCGCAGGGGATACGGTATCGGGTCTTGACGATCTCGTGCCTGCCGGGATCGGCGAGGACTTTCAGATCTTCGTATTCCTCCGGGGAGACCGTTTCTTCATCTTCGATACGTTTCTCGGCGCTTATCCTCTTTTTTATTGTATGAGTATAAACCGTTCCACCGGAGGTCACGGTCTTTCTTATCCTCTCGCTCCCGTTTCCGCGGTTTACCAGGTAAGTCTGGGAAACATCGAGCTTTTCGGCTCCGGGAACGGATGTCAGCTTTTCGACGTCGGGGTAGAAGATAAGGAACTTGCGCTCGATCTCAAGCGGAGGGTTGGGGGCGGAGCAGAGCATCGCCTCGTCGGCTTTGGCCTCAAACTTTTTTGTCGCCTCCTTCGACAGCATTTCAAGCGGCTTCAGAAGGTCAAACGAATGGAAATCGGTGTCGTAAATATCGACCTCGGCTTTGACGCCCGCCCTGCGGAGATCCTTCATATATTGGATAGTCTCACAGAAGAACGGCTCACCCGTTCCGACAAAGGAGTACATCGGCGGGAGAAACGAATAATCGGTCTGACGGGAAGGCGAAGCGTAGGGTGTCACCTCGGTCAGCCCCGACAGATACTTTTTCCACGCGTTCCGGTTTCTTTTCGTATTCCAGATCTTCCCGTGATTGTTCCTCGACGAGGGAGTGTCGTTGCAGTCGAGCATCGGATAGAGCGGGAACTGATAACAGACGTTGACTTCCTTTCTATCACGTGCGTACATACAGAGGGCGGCGCAGAGCCCGCCTCCCGCGCTTTCACCCCCGACGATGATTCTGTCGGGAGAGAAACCGAGATCGGGCGCGTTCTTCCTCATCCACATGAGGGCGGCATAGCAGTCTTCAAGCGCGGCGGGATATGGCGCCTTGCCGGCGAGGGTGTAGTCGGGCGAAACGACGGTGCAGCCCCGCTTCACGAAATACATCGCGCGGGAGAAAAGTGCCATCTCCTTCATTCCGGTGACGTATCCGCCTCCGTGGATCCACAGTACGCCGGAGCGGTTTTCGATTTTGTCCGTCGGAGAGATGATAAGCAGAGGAATACTTCTGCCCTTGCAGGTTATCGTTTCGGTTTTCTTTCTGTAAGTAAATGACACGGTGAGCACCGCCTTCCGATTTGATGATACTATTATAAATCATCGCGGAAAATAAATCAATAAAAAAATTAAAAAAGTTTGCATTTACCCCTTGACAACAAGATCTGAAAGTGCTATAATATGCAAGCTGTCGCAAAGAGAGGGGTTCCAAAAGGGATTCCGAAGGGGCGGAAGTCAATAGAAAATAAAAAAACTTTAAAAAGTTT
>JAGHTD010000329.1 GCA_018065475.1 Candidatus Colimorpha enterica | reverse complement strand
GATCAGCTCGGCTTCACCCTCGACACCTACTGGGTACAGATGGGCGGCGGCAACCCGACCGAATGGCTGAATAGGCTCAGCGGCAGAGTTCCCTGCATCCACCTGAAGGACCTCCGTATGCACGGTACCGAGCAGAGAATGGCGTCGGTCGGCTCCGGAAACCTCAATTTCGACTCCATCATCGCCGCAGCCGGGAAGGCAGGCACGGAGTACGCTTTCGTCGAGCAGGACGAGACCTACGGCGTCGATCCTTTCGAGGAAGCAGCGTCAAGCTTCAAATATCTGTCCGCAATGGGACTTAACTAAGGAGAACAAAAATGGATAAAGTAAAAGTCGGTATTATCGGCATAGGCAACATGGGATCCGCCCACGCCCTCAACATCACCACCGGCAACTGCCCCGAGCTTGAGCTCACCGCGGTAGCCGACACATCGAAGGCGCGCCGTGAATGGGCGGCAAAAGAGCTTCCCGACAGCGTCAAGATCTTTGACAACGCCGACGCTATGCTCAACAGCGGCCTCATCGAGGCAGTCATCATCGCCGTTCCTCACTACTATCATCCCGTTTACGCCATGAAGGCGTTCAAGCACAAGCTCCACGTAATGTCCGAGAAGCCCGCAGGCGTTTACACCAAGCAGGTAAAGGAAATGAACGCGGCGGCAAAAGAGGCAGGCGTCGTATTCGGTCTTATGTTCAACCAGAGGACCAACCACGTTTACCGCAAGATGAAGGAGCTCGTTGACAGCGGCAAGTACGGTCAGATCAGACGTGTAAACTGGCTTATCACCAACTGGTACCGTCCTCAGGCATATTACGATTCCGGCTCGTGGAGAGCTACCTGGTCGGGCGAAGGCGGAGGAGTTCTCCTCAACCAGTGCCCCCACAACCTTGACCTCTGGCAGTGGATCTGCGGTATGCCCGTCAAGATCTCCGCTCACATGGCTTTCGGTAAGTGGCACGACATCGAGGTCGAGGACGACGTAACGATCTACGCCGAGTACGCAAACGGCGCGACCGGAACCTTCATCACCTCCACCGGCGACCTTCCCGGCGACAACAGATTTGAGATCACGATGGACGGCGCAACGCTCATCGTCGAGAACGACAAGCTGAAAGTCATCGAGCTTGAAAAGAGCATCGACGAGTTCAGCGCCACCAACACCGACGTCTTCGGCCGTCCCAAGGCAACGACGATCTTCCCCGAGACCGACGGCCTCAACCAGCAGCACATCGGCGTCCTCAACGCCTTTGCTTCCGCTATCCTTCACGGCACTCCCCTCGTCGCAAGAGGTGAGGAAGGAATCAACGGTCTTACCATTTCCAACGCCGCTCACCTTTCCGCTTGGCTCGGCAAGGAGATCGATCTTCCCTTCGACGATGACCTCTACTATGAGGAGCTCATGAAGAGAGTCGCTACTTCGAGAAGAAAGCCCGAGTTTGAAAGCAAGGTCGCCGACACGAGAGGCACCTACGGCGTCGCAGAGAAAAAATAATGGCTGTTCTTAAAGTTGGTGTGGTCGGGATCGGCAATATCGGTTCCGTCCACGCCGAAACGATATATTCGGGAAAGATCGAGGGAATGACGCTTGCCGCCCTCTGCGATACCGATCCCGAAAAAAGGCAGTGGCTGAAAGAGAAATATCCCACGGTCCCGGTCTTCGCCTCCCATACCGAAATGCTTGACAGCGGTCTCACCGACACCGTCATCATCTCCGCTCCCCACAAGTTCCATCCGCCTATCGCGGAGGACGCTTTCAGAGCGGGAATGAACGTGATCTCCGAGAAGCCGGCAGGCGTGGACGTGAAGACGGTCGAGAAGATGTATGCGGAAGCCCGCAAGAGCGGAAAGACCTTCGGGATAATGTTCAATCAGCGCACCGATCCTCTGTTCAACAAGGCGAGGGAGATAATCCGTGACGGCCGCCTCGGCAAGCCGAAGCGCCTCGTCTGGATAATCACAAACTGGTACCGCTCGCAGGCGTATTACGATTCCGGCTCGTGGAGAGCGACCTGGAACGGCGAGGGCGGAGGAGTGCTTCTCAATCAGGCACCCCACAACCTCGACGTAATGCAGTGGCTCTTCGGTATGCCTCAGTCGGTGAGAGCCGTCTGCAATGAAGGCAAGTACCATAACATCCCCGTCGAGGACGACGCCACGCTCTTTATGGAGTACGACGGCGGCGCGGTCGCGACCTTCATCACCACCACGGGAGAGTATCCGGGCACAAACCGCCTTGAGATCTCCGGTGACAGAGGAAAGATCGTCATCGAGCAGGGCGTTCTCCGTTTCTGGTCCCTTTCGGAGCCCGAAAGAGAATACTGCTTCAACGCCGAGGGCAGACCCCTCCCGACGCTCAGCGAGGAAAAGTACGAAAGCTCCGAGGTCTCGGGACACATGCTTATCCTCAAAAACTTTGCCGCGCACGTCCTGCACGGCGAGCCCCTTATCGCTCCCGGATACGACGGCGTAAACGAGCTTTCGATCTCCAACGCCGCATACCTCTCCTCCTGGACGGGAAGAAAAATATCCCTTCCCTTCTCCGAAGAGGACAAGGAGCAGTTCCTCTCCCTTCTCAACGAAAAGAGAGCAAACGAAAAAGCGGTCGAAAAGACCGTGAAGGAGGAGGCAAAGTCCTCGTCCTACAAGAAACGCTGGCAGGTCCAGTGGTAAAACGAACATTCAGACCGCAAGGTCCGGATTATAATAATCATTTTTATCAAAGGAGATAAAAACCATGATCACAAAACAGATCCTTTCCGTAGGCGTTATCGGAATGGGCATGGGCTTCGCTCACGCTAAATCCGTCGCCATCAACCCCAACGCACAGCTCACCTGGCTTTGCGATATCGACGCAGAGAAGGTCAAGGCGAAAGCCGAAGAAATCGGCGTCAAGGGCGTAAAGACCACCACCGATTACAAAGAGATGCTCAAGGACCCCAACCTCGACGCAGTCATCATCGCTTCCCCCGATATGCTCCACAAGGAGATGGTCGAGGCATGCGTAAAGGCAAAGAAGCACGTTCTCTGCGAGAAGCCCCTTGCACTCACCCGTGAAGACATCGACGCTATCGTCGCTGCCGCAAACAGCTACAACAAGGTATTCATGGTAGGTCAGATCTGCCGTTATACCCCCGGTTTCGTTGAGGCAAAGAAGCGCATCGACGCCGGCGAGATCGGCGAGCTCACCTTCGTTGAGTCCGAGTACGCTCACGACTACACTCACATCTACCGCGGCGGTTCGTGGCGTGTTGACCCCACCCGTAACGGCCTCGTAGGCGGCGGCTGCCACGCAGTTGACCTCCTCCGTTGGATCGTCGGCAAGAACCCCGAAGTCGTCACCGGTCTCGGAACTCACAAGACCTTCGCTGACGTCACCCCCTACGACGATACTCACGTCGCAATTCTCAAGTTCCCCGACGGCGTTATCGGTAAGGTATTCTGCTCCATCTCCTGCCGCCGTGACTACACGATGCGTTCCGTATTCTACGGCACGAAGGGTACCATCATCACCGACAACACCAGCCCCACGATGAAGGTATTCCACCTCAACGAGGACGGACAGAGCTCTTCTCCCGAAACCGTTGAGCTCAACATCAAGAACCACAACACTGACGGCGAGTTCGCTGAGTTCTGCGCTTGCATCATGGAAGGCAAGAAGAACGCAACACCCGTTGAGGAAGGCGCAAACACCATCGCTGCCTGCCTCGCTATCATGGAGTCTGCCAACGCAGGCGGTAAGCCCGTAAAGGTAAAGCTCTTCAAGTCCAAAAAGTGCAATAAATAATCACGTTTTTATCCATGCCCCGACGGCTTCTGCCGATCGGGGCATTTCAGGAGAATAATTATGAAACAGACAGGAACCGATTTCAACCGCCCGTACGCCAAGGAACTCCTCGGAAGTGACAAAGTCACCCACTACGCATACCCCCGCGAGGAGCTTATTTCGCACAAAATGTTCCCTTATTTCGTCTTTGACGGCGGCGCTTTCAACTTTGCCAACGACCGGCTCGGCACCACCGACGGAGACGATATTCTCGACCTGACGATGTCAGGGAAGCTCTTTGACGTCTTTACCCTCGACGGCAGGTTCAAC
>JAGHTD010000330.1 GCA_018065475.1 Candidatus Colimorpha enterica | reverse complement strand
CCCGACAGGGCAAACATCACTCGGAAATTATATATAATTTCCCTGCTTGCAACCGTGCGGGACATATACAAAAGAAAACCTGCTGAAAAGGAATTTTATTTCCCTTCTCAGCAGGTACTTTTTTTCAAAAACTGCCTTATAAACCCGTGAGATTAGCTCCACGGTCGGTTTTTTTATCAGATGAAAAGTATTCCCTTTCCCGAGCCGAGGGGAAGTCCGGCGCGGAGGCGGTCGATGTACGCTCTTCTCAGCGACGAGTCGGCGGGGAGACGGTTGGGGTCGGTCTCGTCGGTGTCAAACAGCCGCCAGAGATCGCGTGTGTCCGGATACTCCGAGACGTCGTAAATATCGAAGCTCTCGGTGAACCTTCTGACGTTTGAGGTCTCTTTGAGCGCGGGGAGAATGCCGGGATATATGACCCACGAACTGCACCGGAACGCCTTTTTGCCGTCGTAGTCGGTCGCTTCGTCTCTGAACCACTCCTTGGCTTTCAGATATGCGTCGCGGCAGCTTTCGGGGTCGATATGCGTGCCGTCCCTCGGGATGTGTATGTTTATCACCCTGTCTCCCGGTTTGAGAACGCCGTATTCGCGGTCGAAGTCCACGAGCTCGAACTGCAGTCTTCCGAGCCCGAATCTGTCAAGCGTGAAAAAGCCGGAAAACCAGCCGGCGACGAATGAGCCGACGATACCCTTCACTATCCTGCACTCGTCGAGCTTGTATTTCAGGTCACACATCGAGCGGTGCCATACCTCGCGGGGATACCCCCTCTCCGCGTACAGTTCCCAAAGACGGTGGGAGAGCAGGATATAAACGAGCAGATCGGTCGTATAGGAATGTGCCCCGATGATCTCCGCCATTTTTGCGGACTCGCCGAGGATATAATGGTAGTCGGTACGGTAATCCTTCTCATAAGCGTCAAGACAGCCGGTGAGATGCGCCGCCGCCTCGGGCGACGAAACTATACCGTCGTAAGCCGAGGTCAGGACGCGCGCGTCGTCCCGCGGATATGAAAACTCGTCAAAAAAGTCCGAAAGATAAGCTTTGAGCGCCTTGAAATCCGTCATAAAAACACCCCTTGTCACATCTGAAAGTCCGGCTCATATACCGGATATCTCGTTTTGTCCGCCTCGGTGATGGGTCTCATCACCCTGCACGGCACGCCGACCGCGACGACGTTTGCGGGGATATTGCCCTTGACGACGCTCCCGGCGCCGATGACCGTATTGTCGCCGATCGTCGCACCCGCGAGGATGACGGAGCCCGTCCCTATCCACACGTTGTTCCCGACGGTGATCGGCTTGGCGATCTCAACGCCTGCCTTCCTCATTTCGGGATCTATCGCGTGCTCCGCCGTCGTGAAGGTACAGCGCGGCGCGATGAAAACGTTGTCGCCGAAGGTCACCTTTGCGCCGTCGGTTATGATAAGCCCGTGGTTGGAATAGAAATTGTCGCCGACCGTGATATTGTAGCCGTAATCGCACCAGAAGGGCGGCGTGATTATCGTGTCCTTCCCCATTTTGCCGAGAAGGGTCTTCAGTATTTCGGTCTGCGCCTCTCTGTCGTTGGGGCAAAGCTGATTGTATCTGAAGCACTTTTCCTTCCCCTTGCGTATTTCTTCCTCGTACGCAGGGTTGTAACAGCCCTGAAAGAAGCAGTTTTTAGGCACTATCGGCTTTTTATCCATTTCGTTCATCTCATTCACCTTTACCCGCGTTTATTCTCGATCTCACGCGCACGGCGCAGATTCCTCTGTCAAGGTGAGGGCTTCCTTCACCTATGCCGACAGCCGGAATTATCATAAGCAAATTATATCATCTGCGGCAGATAATGTCAAGTAAAAACAAAAACATCGTCACGATATTGAAAAAAGAAAAGAAATGATGTATAATCATTATACCGAATACGTAAATAATAAAAGGAGAAGTCAGAATGAAAACCGTAAAAGACAAATATCTCGTCGTCGGAGCAGACTTTGCGGGATTCCCGCTGAAAGAGGTCGTCGTTGAGCACCTTGAGAAAAAGGGCTGGAAGATCCTCGACCTCGGCGTAAAGAAGGACAGCGACCCGAACGACACCGATCTTATGTTCCACAGGATAGGTCTCAGAGTAGGCGCGGAGATCAGCGAGGGCAACTACGAAAGAGCGCTCGTGTTCTGCGGCACGGGCATGGGAATACACATCGCGGCAAGCAAGTGCCCTCACGTCCACGCAGGCGTGGTCGAAAGTCTCCCCGCGGCACTGCGGGCGATCACGGGCAACGGCGTCAACGTCCTTGCGATGGGTGCGTTCTACGTCGCTCCCCGCACGGCGTGCGAAATTGCAGACGCTTATCTGTCAAACGAGCTCGGAAGCGGCTGGGAATGGTGGCATAATTTCTATGAGTTCCACAAGCTCGCCATCGACGAGCTCGAGGCCTTCGACTACGAAGAATACAAGAA
>JAGHTD010000069.1 GCA_018065475.1 Candidatus Colimorpha enterica | reverse complement strand
ACCTTATCCCCTTCAACGTCCTGATATGGAGCTACGGAATCTTCATCCTTTCGAGGGCAAATCCCGAGCTGAAGATCAAGCCGGTCAAGATATTCATAAACGCCGGCACCGTTCCCTGCTTCATCGGCTTCATACTCTTCATCCTCCGCGTCCGTATCTACGCCCCGGTGCTTGACAGTATGACGCAGATCGGCGCCGCCTGCACGCCTCTTTCGATGTTCATCGTCGGCGCAATGCTCGTCAACATCCCGATAAAGAGACTGCTCTTCACGAAAGAAACGTGGCTCGTCATCCTCGTGAAAAACCTCGTCATACCGCTCGGCGTAGGCGTGCTTATGAGACTTTTCGGCTTCAGCAGAGAGATCTCCTACTTCTGCGCGCTTATGGCGTCCCTCCCCACGGCGGCGGCTACGGCGATGTTTGCGGAATCATACGACATACGCCCCGATCTTGCGGCGCAGTCAGTCGGACTGACTACCGTCATCTCACTCGGCACAACGCCATTTGCAATATGGCTTTTAAGCCGTATATTTGCTTTGATATGATACGAAAGGAATATATAAAATGAACACCATTCAGAGATTACAGGAAAAACTTCCCGAGAACATCGACTGCCTCCTCGTCACCTGCGAGGCACATCAGAGATACCTGACGGGCTTCCCCTTCACCGACGGCTACGTCGTAGTAGGCAGAGAGCACGCATGGCTCCTCACCGATTTCCGTTACATCGAGGCGGCAAAGAAATACGAGAGCGACTCCCTCACCGTCCTTATGTTTGAAAACCGCGGTGAGCTCACCGAAAAGCTCTTCAAGGACAACGGCTTTACCAGGATCGGCTACGAGGAGGACACCCTCCTTTGCAGTGATTTCGACGCACTGACGAGAAGATACCCCGACCTCACCTTCGTCCGCGCAGGCGGTATCCTCGCCCTCATCCGCAGAGTAAAAACTCAGGACGAGGTCGATAAGATCGTCAAGGCACAGAGAATAGCCGAAAAGGCACTTGACAGAGTCCTTTCCCTTATGACACCGAATATGACCGAGCGCGAGGTCGCCATTGAGCTCGACTTCGGTATGAGAAAGCTCGGCGCAGAGGGCAGCGCATTCGAGACGATCGCCGTTTCCGGCTCCGCTTCCTCGATGCCTCACGGCGTTCCGAGAGACGTCAAGCTCGAGCGCGGATTCCTCACCATGGACTTCGGCGCCATCTACGACGGCTACCTCTCCGATATGACGAGAACGGTCGTCATCGGCAAAGCCGACGACGAGATGAAGAAGCTCTACAACACCGTCCTTTCGGCTCAGCTCGCCGCCATCGACTTCGTCAAGGCAGGCGCGCTCGGTTCCGATTGCGACAAGGTCGCACGCGACATAATCTACGGCAACGGCTACGAGGGCTGCTTCGGCCACTCTCTCGGCCACGGCGTCGGCATTTACATCCACGAGGAGCCCCGCCTCAGCATGAAGTGGGATTCTCCCCTTGAAGTAGGTGCGATCGTCACCGTCGAGCCCGGTATCTACATCCCCGGCAAGTACGGATGCAGGATCGAGGATATGGTCTATCTCAAGGACGGAGAGACCGTCGATCTCACAAACGCACCCAAAGAAATGATCGAATTATTCTGAGGAGGACACTAAAATGGAAAAATACGCTTGGAAAGCAATGATCAAGGACGGCTGTCTTGACGAATACATCCGCCGCCACAACGAAATATGGCCCGAAATGAAGGAGCTTCTCAAATCCGCGGGTATCTGCAACTACACGATATGGAACGTCGGCAACGAGATGTTCGGCTACTACGAGTGCGAAAAGGGTATCGAATACGCCGCTTCCGCCCAGGCAAACAGCCCCATCGTCAAGAAATGGGACGAATATATGAAGGACATCCTCATCATGGAGATGGACCCCGTCACCGGCGCACAGCCCCTGCTCCGCAAGGTATTTGAGCTCGACTGACCATGCCCTCTCTCATCTGCCCGGTCTGCGGCAGACGGCTTGAACGCAAAAGCGGCTCGCTCGTCTGCGAAAAAGGCCATTCCTACGACGTCGCCAAGGAAGGTTACGTCAACCTTCTCCGAAGCGGAAGGGACGGCGACGGGATAGGCGACGACAAGATCTCCTGCCGTTCAAGGCGTGATTTTCTGAACAAGGGGTACTATTCGGTGCTCCGAGACGCGCTGAAAGAGGAGATCGGGAAACGGCCTGTCGGCTCGTCAGTCCTCGACATCTGCTGCGGCGAGGGATACTACACCTCGTCGTTTGCGCAGGGGAAATACGACGTTTTCGGCTTTGACATATCAAAGGAAGCCGTGCGCCTCGCTTCAAAGCGTGGGAACGCCTCTTATTTCGTCTCGAATATGACCTCGATCCCGTTTGAGGACGGCTCGTTTGACGTGGCGACCGAGCTTTTCGCCCCGTTCTGCGAAAGCGAGTTTGCGAGGATCCTCAAAGACGGCGGCAGTCTTTTCACCGTCGTCCCCGCCGCAAAGCACCTGTGGGGACTTAAAACGCTTCTTTACGACAACCCGTACGAAAACGACGAAAAGCTCCCCGAAACGTCGCTTTTTGAGGTAAAAAACCTGCGTACGGTCACCTCCACGGTCACGCTTGAGACCAACGAGGACATCAAGGCGGTGTTCAGAATGACGCCTTACTTCTTCCGCACCTCCCTCTCCGACAAGCAGAAGCTCGAGACCGTCCCGTCCCTCACGACGGAGATCGGCTTCGTCATCGCCGAAATGGTGAAGAAATGATCAAAAAAGGTATGATTCCGGTCATACCTTTTTCTTTCTCCCTTTTTGTTTACAATTATTCTATTGACATT
>JAGHTD010000002.1 GCA_018065475.1 Candidatus Colimorpha enterica | reverse complement strand
TGAAGGTCGCGGACGATGAAAACGCACCTTGTCTTGCCTTTGAGCGAGACCGTCGCCTCGCCTTTACGGACCGCCTCCGCCGTTATGAATTGCAGTTCACTGACTCTGATACCCGTACCGCAGATTGTCTGAATGATGAGATTGAGGCGGTCGTTTTTCTTTTTCTCCGCCGTCCGGCATAGGCGCTCATATTCGGCTTTTGTCAGTTCCTTTTCTTCGGAGCGGAAGACCTCTTGCTGAATCTTCAGAGATTTTATCCGAAGCTCGTGCCACCCGAGAAATGAAAACAGACTGTTTATGCTCGCAAGCATACTGTTTACGCTCCGTGCGGCGTAACCTCCGGCGACAAGACTTTGCTTGTATGCGATGACCGTCTCCTTTGTGATCGCTCCCGTGCAGAACGATGAAAACGCCGTGACGTCACGGATGTATTTTTCGATCGTGTTTGCGCTTTTTTCTTCCTCATGCAGATAATCTCGGAATATTTTGATCTCTTTGACTGTTAAAAAATGCTCTTTCATAGTGTTTCTCTCCTGATAGAAATCTGTTTTATTGGCTGCCCGGCAAAAAACGAAAAGCCCGGGGTGGGCGTATGCCGTCCCCGGGCTTGCTTGGTTATTGCTGTGCGGCGATGGTCTTTATCTCCGTCTCTGTCGAGGGGCGGAGGGTGAAGGTGAACTCGCAGTATTCGCCCTGCGTGCTTTCGACCTTGATCTCCTCGCCGTGGGCGTTGATGATGGACTTCGCTATGTAAAGGCCGAGGCCCGTTCCCGTCTTGTCCATTCCGCGGCTGCGGTCGCTCTTGAAAAACCGTTCAAACACTCTCGGAACGTCCTCTTCGGGGATGCCCGCACCTTCGTTATAGACCGAAACGCGGATCTTCTTGTCGGGCTTTTCGATCTTAATGCGGTATTTTCCTCCCTCACGGGAGAACTTGACGGCGTTATCGCAGAGGTTATATAATATCTGATAGATAGCGTCGCGGTCGGCGGTGACGAACATCTTGTCCTCGTCGGTCTCGAACTCAACGTCGAGCTTTTTGCCCTCGATCTTCTGCTCAAACGAGATGAGGATTATTCTCGCCATTTCGCATATATCGAAGGACGTCATCACGAACTTGCGTTCTCCCGACTGGATCCTCGTAACGTCGAGCAGGGCGGTGACGAGACGCGAAAGGCGCTTGACCTCGTTGCCGATCAGCTTGATGTAGTATTCCTGCTTTTCCTCGGGGATTGTGCCGTCGAGGATCGCGTCTATGAAGCCGGTGATCGTCGTCATCGGCGTGCGCAGATCGTGCGAAACGCTTGATAAGAAGTCGGAGCGGTTCTTGTCGAGGATCTGAAGCGACTGAGCCATGTTGTTTATGGCAGTACCGAGCTCGGCGAGCTCGTCGGTGGCGGGGATCGGAACTCTCACGTCGAAATGACCGTGCTCGAACTCCTTTGCCGCCTCGGACATTTTGTAAAGCGGAAGGGTGATGCGCTTCGTGAGGATATAGACGGCGACGAGAGCCGCAAGCATCGTCCACAGACAGGTGACGATGACGGTCCTTATCGTCGTGTTGTTGAGGTATGACATTCCCGTCGAAACGGTGCAGACGAAAAGAACTCCCCGCTGAACTCCGTTCCTTGCGATCGGGATACCGTAAACGGCCTTTTTCATTCTGAAAAGACCGGAAAGGTTGCCCTCTTCCTCGTAAATGCTGTCGCCGATACTTCTCATTATATCGTCCCCGACTTTGTCACCGGAGAAATCGTTCTCTTCAAGGTTGGCGGAGATGAGGATCTCGCCTTTTTCGTCGGTAAGAAAAGCGGAGTAATCGCTTCCGGCGATCCTCAGATGATCGTTGAGGAAACGTCTGATGTTGATCGACTGGAAATTGACGTATTCCTTGAAATCCTCATCATCCTTGAAGCTGTACTGCTCCTCGAAAAGCTGCTTCAGCGTTTCGGCGGATGAAACGAGCTTCTGCTTCGACGTGCGATTGTAGTAGTCGGCGAGCGTTTCGCTCAGCACGAGGGAAAGCAGGATGAATGTGGCGATGATTATGACGACGAACGCCGAGAAGTATCGTGAGAAAATGCTTTTTGACATACGGCGTGTCAGCCGTTGGCTTTATCGTTCTCGTTGAGGACCTCGAACTTGTAGCCGACGCCCCAGACGGTCTTGAGCACCCACTTGTCGGAAACGCCGTCGAGCTTTTCGCGGAGACGTTTTACGTGTACGTCAACGGTGCGGGAGTCGCCGAGATAGTCGAAGCCCCATACCTTGTCGAGAAGCTGATCGCGGGTGAAGACGTGGTCGCTGTTGGAAGCGAGGAAGTAGAGAAGCTCATGCTCCTTCGGAGGAACGTCAACGGATTTGCCGTTCAAGCGAAGCTCGTACTTCACACGGCTGATCTCGAGGTTCTCGAAGCGGATGACCTCGTCCTCTTCGTCGGAAGCCGAAGCGGAGGACGAACGGCGGAGGACGGCCTTGACGCGCGCCGAAAGCTCTTTCATATCGAAGGGCTTGACGACGAAATCGTCTGCGCCGAGCTCAAGGCCGAGCACCTTGTCGAAGGTGTCGCCCTTTGCGGTGATCATAATGATCGGCTTTGACGAGGTCTCTCTGATCTCACGGCAGACCTGCCAGCCGTCTTTTTTGGGAAGCATGATGTCGAGAAGAACGATGTCGGGGTTGAACGCCTTGAAGGCGGTGACGCCCTCTGCGCCGTCGTTGGCGTATTTGACCTCGTAGCCCTCTTTTTCAAAGTAAAGTTTCAGGAGGTCGCAGATAGCAAGCTCGTCATCAACAACAAGTATTTTCATAATTATATCTCCTTTACAATTGTTAAGTTCGTCAAACCTTTGACTATATTCATAATTATACATCAAAAATGTGACGGTGGTGTGAACAAACGCCCGAAAAGGCGTCTTTTTTTGGCTTTTTTATCAAAGTCTTGCGAGAGTTGCCTTTATGAGGTCGTACATTCTTCCCACCGAGGCGGTGCCGACGCTTTCATTGCAGGTATGGATGTCGCGGAGATCGGGACCGAACGAAACGCAGTCGAGCCCCGGGATCTTCGACGAGAAGAAACCGCATTCGAGCCCGGCGTGGATGGCTTCGACCTTTGCGTCCCTGCCGTTATGCATCTTAAATAGTTAGGTGATCACGTCACGGAGAGGCGAAACGGGGGAGTATTCCCAGCCGGGGTAGTCGCCGGACTCGGTGAAGTCACAGCCGAAGGACGCCATCAGCGTCTCGATGACGCCGGCAAGTTCTTCCTTCTTTGAAGCGACCGACGATCTGACCGAAAGACTGCACCTGAAGCCGTCGGCGGTGAGCGAAACGACGCCGAGGTTGCAGGAGGTCTCGACGAGTCCGGGCATAGTGAAGCTCATGCCCTGTACTCCCTGCGGGAGGGAATAGAGCAGGTCGAGAACGCCGTCGCAGTCAAGAGCGGGAGAGACCGAGGTGCCTTCCGTCAGCGAAAGAGTGACGTTGGGGTCGGTCGCCGCGCATTCGGCTTTCAGCATATCGCCTATCTCGTTTACGTGCTCAGTGAGAGTGTCCTCTTCCCATTCCGGAAGAATTATCTCGGCGTATGCGAAGGGGGTGATCACGTTGTCGAACTGACCGCCGTGAAGCTCCGCGACCGCAATATCGTCGCCGTATCTGTGGGTGAGAAGATGAAGGATACGGGCAAGGAGCTTGTTGGCGGAAGCACGTCCGCAGTTGATCTCGGCGCCCGAGTGACCGCCTTTCAGACCGTTTACGGTGATCCTCTTTCTCTTTCCTTCCGCATCGGTCGGGGTGACGTCGGCGGTGCAGTTGATCCTCAGTCCTCCGGCGCATCCGACGGTGAAGGTATCGCCCTCGGAATCGACGTTGAGCATGCGTCTGCCCTTCAGAGGCGAAACGTCAAGCCCTGCGGCGCCGAACATCCCCGTCTCCTCGTCGGTCGTGAAAACACACTCGAGCGGAGGATGAGGTATATCGGAGGAATCGAGGAGGGCGAGCGCCATTGCGACGCCGAGGCAGTTGTCGCCTCCCATCGAGGTGCCGTCGGCACGGAGACGGTCGCCGTCAACGACGAGGGTTATCCCGTCGTTCGCCATATCCGCGTCGGAACCTTCCGCCTTTGCGCAGACCATGTCGAGGTGACCCTGTATTATCACGGGCTCGTGATCCTCGCGGCCCTTCGTCCCGTCCTTGAAGATGATGACGTTGTTGAGACCGTCACGGACGTATTTCAGAGATCTTTCCTTCGCGAAAGCGACGCAGAGATCGGCGATCTTATCGGTGTTTCCCGAGCCGTGGGGAACGGAGCAGAGAAGGGCGAAATATTCAAAGACCTTTTTCGGTTCAAGTTCGCAGTATTCCATCATATCACCTCGTATCCGGCGTCGGTGACGATCCTGTTCAGCTTTTCGACTGCTACCGCCTTTTTGAGCGTGACGACGGCGGTGCCTTTTTCGTGAGATACCTCCGCCTTTTCGACCTGCGGGCATTTTTCGAGGGCGTCCTTTACTCTCTTTTCGCAGTGAGGGCACATCATTCCTTTGATATTGATCGTGACTTCCATATTCTTATCTCCTTTAACGTGTTTTTCTTTTTGTCTGATTGGTTTGTATATGTCGAAACGCCTTATTCTAAGCGCGTTCGTTACGACAATGAAGCTCGAGACGCTCATCGTGAGGGCGCAGAAGGCGGGCTTCAGGGTAATCCCGAGCCCCGAGAACGCCCCTGCCGCGATCGGTATGCCGATCAGATTGTAGATCAGCGCCCAGAGCAGATTTTCCTTTATTATTTTCAGGGTTATCCTTGACAGGTTGACCGCGCCCGCAAAATCCCGCAGGGAGGAACGCGAGAGGATGATATCCGAGGCGTTGCCGGCTATGTCGGTTCCGGATGCCATCGCCGCGCCCACGTCGGCGGTAGCGTGGGCGGGAGCGTCGTTTATTCCGTCGCCTACCATCGCGGTCACGGCTTCGTCTTTCAGCTTTCTCACCTCGTCGGCTTTTCCGCCCGGGAGGACGTCGGCGACGACGTTTTCACGGTTTATCCCGACGAGCGACGCGACGTTTTCCGACGCCGCCTTTCCGTCTCCGCTGAGGAGGAACACCTTTTCCCCCATCCTTTTGAGGAGCGAGACCGCCTCTTTGCTGTCGGGCTTTATCCCGTCGGTGAAGGAGACCGCATATATCGGCTCGTCATCGCGGAAGAGAACGGCGGCGCTGTCGCCGTTTTCGCGGCAGTTTTCGCAAAACGCCTTTATTTCCCCTTCAAGCCCGCTTTCTTCCGCACGGCGCAGGGAAACGGCGGAATATCTTTTCCCGCCGACGGTACCGCTCACTCCGACGCCCGGAGCGACGTTGAAATCGGAGACTTCAAACCGTTCCGATCCCTTTTCTTCTGCGTAGGCGCAGTATGCCTTCGCGAGAGGATGCGAGGAGAGCTTCTCGAGGGAATACATTATCGGGGCGGAGAGCCCGTCTTCCGATATTTCGTCTCTGACCTTCGGCTTTCCCTCGGTGAGGGTGCCGGTCTTGTCACAGATGACCGTGCCGACCTTCCCGGTCAGTTCAAGCACCGAGGCGTTTCTGAACAGTATGCCGTTCTCGGCTCCCTTTCCGCAGCCGACCGTTACCGCAACGGGAGTTGCGAGCCCGAGGGCGCAGGGGCAGGAAACGACGAGGACCGAAACGCCGCAGGAGAGCGCCTTAGATACGTCGCCCGAAAGGATCATCCACAGACCGAACGTGAGGAGGGCGAGAAGCATTACGGCAGGTACGAACCAAGAGGCGATCCTGTCGGCGAGGCGGCCTATCGGTGCCTTTGATGCCGACGCTTCGCTGACGAGGCGCACGACGTCAGAGATCGAGGTGTCGTCGCCGGTGCGCTCCGCCAACACAGTGATACAGCCGTCGGTGCAGACGGAGGACGCCGTGACGCGGTCGCCGGGTTCTCTGACCTTCGGGAGCGATTCTCCGGTTACGGATGATTCATCTACCGCCGAAACTCCGTCGGTGACGATACCGTCAACGGGGACCGACTCGCCCGCACGTACTATGACGCATTGACCGACCTTGACCTCCGATGCGGGGATCTCGGTCTTGGTACCGTCTTCGCCGACTATCACGGCGCGTGAGGGGATGACGGAGATCAATTTCCTCAGCGCGTCGGTGGTACTGCGCTTTGCGGTGGATTCGAGCAGCTTTCCTATATTTATAAAGGTCGGGATCATCGCGGCGGACTCGAAAAAGAGCATATTTTCTCCCGAAAGGAGAAGATATACGCTGAATCCGAAGGATGACAGCGAGCCGACGGCGATGAGAGAGTTCATATTCGGGGAAAGGTGAAAGAGAGCTTTCACCCCCGAGAGCATTATCCCGTAATTGACGGCAATGACGGCGAGGGAGAGAACGAGCTGGATATATCCCCCGGTCTTTTCGTCAAACGGTATTGGGAGACCGAACGCGCCGTGAAGGGTGCAGATATAAAAGAGGGGAAGAAGCAGGACGACTGAAAGGATCAGACGCACGGCGATACTGCCCGTTCCGTCCTTTATCTCCTCTTTTCCGTCGGATACCGACGCTTTGTAGCCGGCCTTCTTTACCGCACGGATTATTTCGGCTTCACGTCCGCCCTCTGCGGAGAGGGTGTTTGTGAGGAGAGAGGCAGAGGCGGAGGTCACGCCTTTGACAGACAGAGCGGCTTTTTCCACTCTCGATACGCAGGAGGCACAGCTCATGCCTTCCACCGTGAATGTTTTCATCCGTTCTCCCTCCTTTCCGCTACAATATTATTATATCATAAACAAGGGATTATTTCAAGAAAAAAATAAAAAAGGGTCAATAAATGACCCTGATTTATACCTGTCCGATCAAAGGTTGTTGAGAGCGATCGTGTACTCGCTCTTCTTGTTTGCTGCGTTGTTCTTGTGGATAAGACCCTTTGCAGCTGCCTGATCAAGCTCCTTGACAACATCTGCATAAGCAACTTTTGCTGCTTCCTTATCGCCTGCTGCGACTGCAGCCTCAAACTTCTTGACAACAGTCTTGAGCTCCGACTTAGCCATCTTGTTCTGAAGAGCCTTTGCTTCGTTGACTAAAACGCGCTTTTTAGCTGATTTGATGTTAGGCAAAACGATTCACCTCCAAACTTTAAACATTCTCGCTTACAGCATAATATAATACCACAAATCAAAGAAAAAATCAACACTTTTGCGAAAAAAGTAATTGTTAATTTTTTGTAAACAGTATATAAACTTTTTGTAAAATACTTGAAATGCCTATTCGGATGTGCTATAATTTATACTCGGCTTATTTCCCGAAGCAGTTAAAACGCACAGGGGGATTTTTGCCCGAAAAACCGCCTTCCGCGGTTTCGCAACATTATTTATATATAAAAAGTCAGGTCATACCGATTTTTTGATCGGATATGCGGTCTGATTTCGCAG
>JAGHTD010000092.1 GCA_018065475.1 Candidatus Colimorpha enterica | reverse complement strand
CTGAACTTGGTTGACGCCTGCCTTCTCACGGTGCCGGGCTCGCGGTTTTCGCTCTGAAGCTGACGGCGCGCCAAAGGAGTCTGCGAGCGCAGATTGTTTTTAAGTGTATCCTTGCTTTTTTCTCCCATGATCTTTCTCCGCCGTTTCAGACAAAACTATACTTATATATTCTACCACAACCGTCACGCTTTTGCAATATCTGTTTGCCAAAATATGGTCTATATATCCCCGTATCTTATAATTATTTTTTATACTATATTGATTTTTTCCTCATTTTGTGATAAAATATCCAAAATATGTATATTGGAAAAATGTTTATGAAAACGATCACACTCAACGATATATGTCTTTCGCTCACCGAAGCGGGGATAAATGCGGAGCTTCACGGCAACGGCGAAACCGAGGTCACGGGCCTCAGCTTTGATACCCGCAGGTGCGCCGACGGCGATCTCTTCTTCTGCAAGGGAGCTCATTTCAGGGACGAATACCTCACCTCAGCCGCCGAAAAGGGCTGCAGGGCATATATATCCGAAAAAAAATACGACAGTCCTCTCCCCTGTGTCACCGTCCCGGACATCCGCTGGGCGATGAGCGTATCGGCGAAGAGATTTTACCGTGAAGAGACCGAAAAGGTCGATGTCATCGGCGTGACGGGTACAAACGGCAAGACCACGACAGTATATTACATAAAGAGCATCCTCGACTGCTTCTGCGGAAAGGAAACGGCTCTCCTTTCGTCAAACGAATACTACGACGGGAATGAAAAAGAGCCCTCACATCTCACGACGCCGGAAGCCATCGACATTTTCAGACACATCGGCAACGCCGCCGACTGCGGGATAAAGTATCTCGAAATGGAAATATCGAGTCAAGCGCTGAAATACGACAGGGTTTCCGAGCTGAAACTCGCCGCTGCCGTATTCAACAACGTTGACAACGACCATATAAGCCCCAACGAGCACAGCTCGTTTGAGGATTACTATTCGTCGAAGCTCAAAATATTCGATATTGCGGAGATCGGCGCGGTCAACGCCGACGATCCGCACGCACCGGAGACGCTGACATACGCCAAGGCGCACTGCGGCAGGACGGTCACCTACGGCAAGGGCGACGGCTGCGACGTCAGGCTCACCGACGTGAAGATAGGAGAGGGAAGGATAGACTTCACCGTCTCACTTTTCGGCAAGCCCGAGAGCTTCACCATAACCATGCCCGGACTTTTCAACGTCACAAACGCCATGGCGGCGATCTCTGTCTGCCATTGCCTCGGCGTCCCCGCCGACGATATGAGACGCGGACTTCTCGGCGCGAGAGCGGCGGGAAGAATGGAAATATTCAGGTCCCGCGACGGAAGGATCACGGCGATAGTCGATTACGCCCACAACCGCATGAGCTTCGAGACGCTGTATAATTCGGTCAAGATCGAAAATCCCGGCAAGAAGATCATCGCCGTTTTCGGCTGTGCCGGAAACAAGGCGTACGACAGACGGCACGACCTTCCCGATATTGCGGGGCATAACGCCGACTACTGCGTCATCACCGACGACGACAGCGGCGAAGAGGGATTCGAGCACGTCGCGGCGACGATAGAGCCGAACATAAAGGCGACCGGATGCCCATATATTATTATGGAAAACCGCGACGAGGCGGTAAAGCACGCCATTCTTGAAAACGGCACCGACAAGGTCGTCGTCATCACCGGAAAAGGTATCGAAACAACGCAGAAGCACGGTCTCGGCTATATTGACGTGCCTTCTGATATCGAATCGGCGCAGAAGTACATCGCCGAATATGACAGAACAGTCGGAGGAAAGAGCTGATGTGCGGCTTTGTCGGTTTTTACGATCCCGATAAAGGGACGTTTGACAGAAACAACGTTCTTGAAAAAATGAGCAGGTCGATAGCTCACAGAGGCCCGGACAGCGACGGAAAATACGACGACGGTGTCTGCGCTCTCGGTTTCAGACGGCTTTCGATCATCGACCTCGAGGGCGGCTCTCAGCCCATAACCTCGGAGGACGGGAGATATACGATCGTCTTCAACGGCGAGATCTACAATTACAGAGACATAAGAAAAGAGCTGGAACGGTATAACGTCACCTTCCGCACGAACTCCGATACCGAGACGATACTCGTCGCCTATACGGTGTTCGGCGAGGACGTTGTGACGAAGCTCCGCGGTATGTTCGCCTTCGTCATTTACGACGGGGAAAAGAGGACACTTTTCGGCGCAAGGGACTATTTCGGAATAAAACCGTTTTACTATACGTTCATTGACGGGGCGTTCGTTTTCGGATCGGAGATCAAGTCGTTTCTCCACTATCCGGGCTTTAGAAAGGAAGTCAACCCCGACGCGCTGAAGCTCTATATGACCTTTCAGTATTCGCCTCTGCCCGAGACGATGTTCAGAGGTGTTTACAAGCTCCCGCAGGGGACGGCGTTCACCTACGACGGCAGAGAGCTGAAAAAGAAAACCTATTTTTCCGCCGACTACGCTCCCGTGAAGCGTAGTGACAAAGAGACAGCGGACCTCATCGACAAAACGGTGCGCGAGTCGGTGAAATATCATAAGATCGCCGACGTCGAGGTCGGTTCCTTCCTTTCGGGAGGCGTCGATTCGAGCTATATCGTCGCGGCGGCGATGCCCGAGAAGACCTATTCGGTCGGATTTGACGTAAAGGGCTTCGACGAGTGCAGTCTTGCCGAGGAGCTGAGCGGCCGCCTCGGTATAAAGAACAGGACGAAGAGGATCACCCCCGACGAGTTCTTCGATGCGCTTCCGTCGGTACAGTACCATTCGGACGAGCCGCACGCCAACCTTTCCGCCGTACCGCTTTTCTTCCTGTCGAAGATGGCGGCTGAGGACGTGAAGGTAGTGCTCTCCGGAGAGGGCGCCGACGAGATGTTCGGCGGCTACGCTTCATACGTCGAGAGCGCGTGGCTCAAATGCTACAAAAAGCTCCCCCTCGGTATCAGAAAGAAGCTGAAAGACGCTTTTGCCGACAGCGGAAACAAGCACCTTAAACGTTTCTTCAACGACGGAGGCACCGAGCTTGCCGAAAAATACATAGGTCAGGCGTTCATCATGACGACGTCGGAGGCGGACCGTCTGCTTTCCGAAAAGTACAGGACGGCGATCACCTACGGGGACGTCACCCGCCCGATATACGACGAGGTGAAGGACTGCGACGAGATCACTAAGAAGATGTATCTCGATATGCGCCTCTGGCTTCCCGACGACATTCTCCTCAAGGCAGACAAGATGACTATGGCTCATTCGCTTGAGCTCCGCGTTCCTTACCTCGACAAAGAGGTCTTTGCCCTTTCCCGCACTCTCACCCCGTCACAGCTTACGAAGGGCAGGGAGACGAAGAGGGTGTTCCGCATTGCGGCAAACAGATCGCTTCCCGACGACTGGGCGAACCGCATAAAGGTCGGCTTCCTCGTCCCGTTCAGACATTGGATAAAGGAAGAAAAGTACGGGAGCAGGGTCAGGGAGATGTTCAACCGTGATTTTGCCGCCGAGTTCTTCGACGTCGGGGCGATCAACTCTCTCCTCGACGATCACATGAGCGGCAAAAAGAACAACACAAGAACGATCTATACGGTCTATTCCTTCCTG
>JAGHTD010000217.1 GCA_018065475.1 Candidatus Colimorpha enterica | reverse complement strand
GTGTACTTAACACCCTTACCGAGGTAGGGTTCAGGCGGACGCTTCTCACGGATCTGAGCTGCGATCTGGCCTACGAGCTGCTTGCTGCTGCCCTTTACGATTATGGTGTTTGGATCGGGAACGTCGAACGAAACGCCGTCCTTCTCCTCAAACTCGATCGTGTGAGAGTAACCAAGGTTGAGAACGAGCTTTTTGCCGCTCTTTGCTGCCTTGTAACCGACACCGACGATCTCGAGCTTCTTGGAATAGCCCTCTGTAACACCGACAATCATATTGTTGATAAGCGTACGGCTGAGGCCGTGAAGCGACTTATCAAGCTTGTCTTCGGACTGACGTTCTACGTTGATGACAGCGCCTTCGACCTTAACGTTCATTCTGGGGCTGATCGCCTCGGAAAGAGTACCGTTCTTGCCTTTGACGGTGACAACGTTGTTCTCACTGACTTCTACTGTAACTCCTGCGGGAATTGCGATAGGTTGTCTGCCTATTCTTGACATAATTCTATCCCTCCCGAATTACCATACGAAGGCGAGAACTTCGCCGCCGATATTCTGTTTGCGAGCTTCCTTATCGGTCATGATACCCTTGGAGGTGGAAACGATTGCGATTCCGAGTCCGTTCATAACCTTAGGCATATCCTCGCTGCTTGCGTATATACGGAGACCGGGCTTGGAAACTCTTCTGAGTCCCTTGATAACTCTTTCTTTACCGTTATACTTGAGTGTGATATGGATGATTCCCTGCTTGCCGTCGTCTTCAACGGTGAAGCCCTTTACATAACCCTCTTTAACGAGAATTTCTGCAATGGCCTTCTTAATATTGGATGCAGGAACATCTACTGATTCATGCTTTGCGTTGCTTGCATTTCTGATTCTTGTAAGCATATCCGCAATTACATCTGACATCTGCATTGTAAAAAATCTCCTTTGTTAATCAGCTTTGTAATCAGGCAGTCAGTGCCATCATACAGTTCTGCTTACCATGATGCCTTTCTTACTCCGGGGATCTCGCCCTTATATGCGAGCTCTCTGAAGCAGATACGGCAAATTCCGAATTTGCGAAGATAAGCATGGGGACGTCCGCAGATTTTGCATCTGTTGTATTCTCTTGTGGAGAACTTCTGAGGAGCCTGCTGCTTGAGTTTCATAGATTTCTTTGCCATCTTTTACTCTCCTTACTTTGAAAACGGAGCGCCCATCAGAGTGAGGAGCTCTCTTGCTTCTTCATCGGTGTTGGCTGTCGTAACGAATACGATATCCATACAGCGGATCTTCTCAACCTTGTCGTATTCGATTTCGGGGAATATGAGCTGCTCCTTGAGACCAAGTGAGTAGTTTCCTCTGCCGTCGAAGCCGTTGGGGTTGATGCCCTTGAAGTCGCGAACGCGGGGGAGTGCGAGATTGAAGAGTCTGTCCATAAACTCATACATTCTTTCGCCGCGGAGTGTTACTTTTGCACCGATCTTCTGACCGGCACGGAGTTTGAAGTTTGCAACCGATTTCTTTGCGTAGGTAGGAACAGCCTTCTGACCGGTGATGGTCGTGATGTCTGTGATAATAGTATCGATTACCTTAGCGTTTTCCTTTGCGTCGCCTGCGCCGATGTTGACAACGATCTTGTCAAAGCGCGGAACCTGCATAGGGCTCTTATACTTGAACTTGTTCATAAGAGCAGGAGCGGCTTCATTAACATATAAATCCTTAAGTCTTGCCATGTCTGATTACCTCCGCTCAAAGCTTTGCGCCGCACTTGGGGCAAACTCTTGTTTTCTTGCCGTCTTCGCCAACAACGATCTTGGCCTTGACGCCTTTGTCACATTTAGCGCAGTAGAGCTGAACCTTGCAAGCACGCATAGGTCCTTCGACCTTTACGATACCGCCTTCTTCGCCCTGCTTTCTGGGCTTTACGTGACGGGAAACGATATTGATTCCCTTTACGATGATTTTTCCTTCTGCGGGAGCGGCTTCAAGAACTTCGCCCTTCTTGCCCTTATCATCGCCCGATACTACGATAACGGTATCGCCCTTCTTAACATGAAGTTTTTCCATTATAACGATACCTCCTTAAAGTACTTCGGGAGCGAGGGAAAGGATCTTAAGGAAGTCCTTATCACGAAGCTCTCTTGCTACCGGGCCAAAAATACGGGTTCCGGTAGGGGTCTTGTCTTCCTTGACAATGACCGCAGCGTTTTCATCGAACTTAATATACGAGCCGTCGTTGCGCTTGAGTCCCTTCTTGGAACGGACTACAACAGCCTTTACAACGTCGCCCTTCTTTACGGTTCCGCCGGTAGCGGCTTTCTTAACCGAGCAAACGATAATATCGCCTATGTTGGCATAACGTCTGCCTGTGCCACCGAGCACGCCGATACACATTACTTCCTTAGCACCGGTGTTATCGGCAACCTTTAAATATGTCTGTTTTTGTATCAAAGTGCAAATCCTCCTTTGAGTTGAACCTTGGTCGGTACGTCTCCGCCCGACTGTTTCCAACTATTATTTTGCTTTCTCGATAATTTCGACAAGACGCCATCTTTTGGTCTTGGAGAGAGGTCTTGTTTCCATGATCTCTACTCTGTCGCCTACGCCGCACTCGTTGTTCTCGTCATGGACGTGAAGCTTGAGTGTGGTCTTGATGACCTTGCCGTACTTGGGGTGCTTAACGTTGTCGGCGATTGCAACAACAGCGGTTTTATCCATCTTGTTGCTGATAACAAGTCCGACACGGGTTTTTCTGAGATTTCTTTCTTCCATGTTACTTTCCCTCGCTTATCATGCGTTTCTCTCGTTGAGAACGGTCATAACGCGTGCGATATCTCTCTTGACCTCTACGATCTTGTGGGGGTTTTCGAGCTGGTTGATCGCATGCTGGAAACGGAGGTTGAACAGCTCGTTCTTGAGCTCTCCGAGCTTCTTTGTAAGCTCTTCGGAAGACATCTCTCTGATTTCTTTTGCTTTCACGGCTTAATCCTCCTCAGCTGCAGCTTCTGTCTTGGAAATGAACTTGCACTTGATAGGAAGCTTGTGGGATGCAAGACGCATAGCCTCTTTTGCATCAGCTTCGGATACACCGCTCATCTCAAACATTACGCGTCCGGGCTTAACGACTGCTACCCAGTACTCGGGAGAACCTTTACCGGAACCCATACGGGTCTCGGCGGGCTTCTCGGTTACGGGCTTGTCGGGGAATATCTTTGTCCAGACATTACCGGAACGCTTTGTGAAACGTGTCATGGCGATACGTGCAGCCTCGATCTGGTTGCTTGTAATCCAAGCGGGCTGAAGTGCAACAAGTCCGAACTCACCGTAGGTGAGGGTGTTGCCGCGATGTGCTTCGCCTTTCATTCTGCCGCGCTGAACACGTCTGTATTTAACTCTCTTAGGCATTAACATATCAGTTCTCGCCTCCCTCTTTTACAGCAGGCTTTGCTGCGTTGCGGCGGTCGCCGTTACGGTTGCCCTGGAAAGGCTTGCGGTCGCCGTTTCTGCGGTCGCCGTTTCTGTCCTTGTTGAAGCCGCCCTTACGGTCGCCGTTTCTGCGGTCGCCTCTGCGGTCACCGCGCCTCTCGGGCTTGGGCATCTCGATCTTGGCCTCTGCAAAGTGCTGCTTCTTGCCGCTGTCGCGGAGAACCTCGCCCTTGTAGATCCAGACCTTGACACCGATCTTACCGTAAGTGGTGTTTGCCTCAGCAAAACCGTAGTCGATGTCTGCGCGGAGCGTCTGAAGCGGGATCGAACCCTCATGATAGTGCTCGACTCTTGCGATCTCGGCGCCTGCGAGACGGCCGGAGCAGGTGACCTTGATACCCTTTGCGCCGAGCTTCATGGTTCTGGAAATAGCCATCTTCATGGAGCGGCGGAAGGATGCACGGCCCTCAAGCTGCTTTGCGATATTTTCGGCAACGAGCTGTGCGTTGACGTCGGGGTTCTTGACCTCTACGACGTTGACTGTAACGGCTGTGCCGAGCTTCTTTTCAAGATCTTCCTTGAGCTTCTTGATCTCTGCGCCCTGATGTCCGACGATCATGCCGGGCTTTGCGCAGTGAAGGAAGACTCTTACGCGATTTGCATCACGCTCGATTTCGATCTTGGGGATACCTGCGTCATAATATTTCTTCTTGAGTTCTTTTCTGACGTTGTAGTCCGAAACGAGTGTGTCACCGAACTCTTCGTCCTTGGTGAACCATCTGGAATCCCAGTTTTTGATAACGCCTACACGGAAACCGTGGGGATTAACTTTCTGACCCATTATTCTCTTCCTCCTTCTTAAGCTTTTTCAGAAACGATCACTGTGATATTGCTTGTTCTCTTGAGCTCTCTGTCGCCTCTGCCGTGTGCTCTGGGGCGCATACGCTTCAGAGTGGGGCCGGGGCATACGAAGCAAGAAGATACGTAAAGCTTCTCGGGATCCATGCCGAAATTGTTTTCGGCGTTTGCAGCTGCGCTCTTGACGAGCTTTGATACATACTCCGTTGCTGCATTGGGAGTAAGTCTGAGAATTGCCATAGCGTCTGCTACGTTCTTGTTTCTCACGAGGTCGAGAACGATCTTGACCTTGCGGGGAGAAATTCTCACATAATTAACCTTTGCAATAGCTTCCATTTGACTTTCCCCCATCACTGTGTATTGGACGTCTTGGAACCGGAATGTCCCTTGAAGGTTCTCGTGGGAGCAAACTCACCGAGCTTGTGTCCTACCATATCCTCGGTAACATATACCGGAACGTGTTTTCTGCCGTCGTGAACAGCGATTGTGTGTCCTACAAATTCAGGAAATATTGTGGAAGCTCTTGACCATGTCTTAACCACCTGCTTGTTGCCGGAAGCGTTCATCGCCTGGATGCGATTGAAGAGCTTCTCTTCAACAAAAGGTCCTTTTTTAAGGCTTCTGCTCATATTCTGTTGCCTCCTATTATTTACCGTTTCTGCGTTTTACAATAAACTTATTGGTCTTTGCCTTCTTAGCACGCGTCTTGTAACCGAGAGCAGGCTTGCCCCAGGGTGTAACAGGACCCGGCTTACCGATAGGCGCACGGCCTTCGCCACCGCCGTGAGGGTGGTCAACGGGGTTCATGACTGAACCGCGTACGGTAGGACGGATGCCGAGGTGGCGTGTCTTACCTGCTTTACCAATCTTTATTGTATCGTGCTCAATGTTTCCGATCTGACCGACCGTTGCCTTGCAGTCAAGACGGATGAGTCTGACTTCTCCGGAAGGGAGTCTGACCTGTGCCATACCGTCTTCCTTAGCCATAAGCTGAGCGGCTGTGCCGGCGGTACGGACGAGCTGTCCGCCCTTTCCGGGATAGAGCTCAATGTTGTGGATAAGAGTACCTACGGGAATGTTTCCGATAGGAAGAGTGTTGCCCGGCTTGATGTCGGCGTTTTCACCGCTGTAAACCTTGTCGCCGTCGGTGAGACCTGCGGGAGCGAGGATGTAGCTCTTCTTTCCGTTTGTATCCTCGACGAGAGCGATATAAGCGGTTCTGTTAGGATCGTACTCAACACCGATAACGGTGGAAGCATCTGCGGTGCACTCTCTCTTGAAGTCAACTATTCTGTACTTCAGCTTGTTGCCGCCGCCCTGATGACGTACTGTGATTCTTCCGTAGCTGTTTCTGCCTGCGTTTTTCTTCTTGATAACGATCAGGCTCTTTTCAGGAGTCTTCTTTGTGACTTCTGCAAAAGACGGAACGGTCATGTTTCTTCTCGACGGAGTTGTCGGCTTGAATGTTTTTACTGCCATTTTCGTTCACTCCTTATCAATACATGCCGTCGAAGAACTCGATCGTCTTGGAATCAGCGGTGAGTGTAACGATTGCTTTCTTCCACTCACTGGTGTATCCCTCGTGAACACCGAGTCTTTTCGGTTTTCTCTTCATGTTGATTGTGTTGACATCAGCGACCTTGACACCTGCGAATGCGGTCTCAACGGCTGCCTTGATGTCAGACTTCGTTGCGCTCTTGGCAACCTCAAAGGTATATTTCTTACCTTCGACACCGTCCATCGAAGCCTCGGTGATGACCGGACGACGGATTATATCGTAAGCACATTTCATTATGCATATACCTCCTGAAGTTTTTCTGCGGCTGCCTTGGCAATTACGAGCGTATCGGCGTTGAGAACGTCATATACGTTGACGGAGTTTGCCTGGACTGCCTTGACGCCTTCGATGTTTGCAAGGCTCTTTACGACCTTGTTGTCATTCTCGGCGAGCACTACGAGTGCCTTCTTCTTTGCCTTTACAGCTGCGAGCATATCGACCATAACCTTGGTCTTGTAGTTTTCAGCCGTGATTGCGTCGATAACGATAAGCTCGTTCTCGGCAACCTTAGCGGAAAGCGCGCTCTTGATTGCAAGCTGTCTTGTCTTCTTGTTGATCGTTACGCGATAGTCTCTGGGCTTCGGCGCGAATACGATTCCGCCGTGCGTCCACTGAGGAGATCTCGTGGAGCCCTGTCTTGCGCGTCCCGTGCCCTTCTGTCTCCAGGGCTTGATTCCGCCGCCGGAAACTTCGGTGCGAGTGAGAGCGGACTGTGTGCCCTGTCTCTGATTCATAAGATATGCTCTTACAGCCGTGTGAAGAACGGTAGCGTTGACTTCTACGGCGAATACGCTGTCGGCGAGGTTCATTTCACCGACTTCAGCGCCCTGCATATTCAAAACTTTTACGTTCGGCATCGTTTATTTCCTCCTTCCGATCAGCCTTTTACGGCGTTACGGATGAACACGATACCGCCGCGAGCACCGGGAACGGCACCCTTGATTGCGACTATGTTCTTTTCCGCGTCAACCTTGGCTACTGTAAGATTGAGTACTGTTACCTGCTCATTACCGTACTGTCCCGGCATGATCTTGTTCTTGAAGATTCTGGAAGGGGACGAGTTGGGGCCCATGGAACCGGGCTGACGGTGTACGGGGCCTGTACCGTGAGTCATCTTGAGGATGTGAGCGTTCCAGCGCTTTACGACACCGGAGAAACCGTCACCCTTGGTGATTCCGGTAACGTCGACCTTTTCACCTGCTGCAAAGATGTCAGCGGTGACGGTATCGCCCGTGTTGAATCCGGAGATGTCATCAAGACGGAATTCTTTGAGGTGCTTCTTTGCGCCTGCGCCGGACTTTGCAAGATGTCCGAGTTCGGCCTTAGAGAGCTTTCTGTCAGCTACGTCCATGAATCCGAGCTGGATTGCGTCGTAGCCGTCTGTTTCTACGGTCTTCTTCTGTGTGACCGTGCAAGGACCTGCCTCGATGAGAGTTACAGGAATTACGTTGCCGTTTGCGTCGAAGATCTGTGTCATACCGATCTTCTTGCCGATAATGCCTTTTTTCATTGGATTTTTTCCTCCTGATTTCAGTTATTGGTCGAAGCATCGGCAGGCTACCGTGCCCCGACATGACATAAAACCTTCGGGTTTTCCGCCCGTCAAGACAGCTTATTTAAGCTCGATCTCAACACCTGCGGGAAGCTCCAGACTCATAAGCGCCTCAACTACCTTGTTGGACGGCTTCTTTATGTCGATGAGTCTCTTGTGTGTTCTCATTTCAAACTGCTCGCGGCTGTCCTTGTATTTGTGGACTGCGCGGAGAATGGTTAC
>JAGHTD010000177.1 GCA_018065475.1 Candidatus Colimorpha enterica | reverse complement strand
ACACCGACTATATTTTCGTGAAGAAAGAGGACTTCGGAGCCGCGCTTGATACGATGGAGGAAAACGGCTTTGCCCTGAAAACGCCGAAAAAACGCTTCTGCGGTATGCCCAACCCGATGAGGGAATATCCCGACGCCGTATCGGTCAACGCCGCTGCCGGGACAGACCTCCGCCTCCCCGACGGGGCGGAAAACGTAAAATGCTTCGTCATCTCCTCGCTCGCCGAGCTCCGCTTCACCCTCGGCGGCCACGGCTTCTCTTTCAGAGTAATGAAGGACGACTGGGAGGACATCTCCGGCATTTACGTCGGCGGAAAGACGCTGTTTGAGGGCAAAAAAGTCGGAAAAACGCCGGTTTACGCCCGCGGAGAAGGATATATCGCCTGCTCCTACGTCCTCGGCGGCTGCCGTTACTGCCTCACCGAAAAGGGAGAGGACGACGGATCTTTAAGAAAAATAACATCCGAAATAATACAGAAAACGGAGGAAAAAAATGAAAACGCTTAAAAAACTCTTTTTTGAAATCAAGATGACCTGGCTGAAAGTGGTGATCTTCGCTGTCGTCAGCGGCGCGGCTGCCGGTCTGCTTCTTATCCCGACGGCGCTCCGCACCACCTCGTTCGTGAATCCCGGAACGACGTTTGAATACTGGATGTTCGCCGCGATCCTCATCGTTCTCAACTGCGAAAAGCCCCTTGAAGCGGCGTGCAAGACCTTCACCTTCTTCCTTATCAGCCAGCCGCTCGTCTATCTCGTGCAGGTACCCTTCAACAAAATGGGCTTCGGACTGTTCCAGTATTATCCCCCGTGGGCTCTCCTGACCGTCTTCACCTTCCCCGCCGCCATAGTCGCGTGGTATCTGAAAAAGAAGAACCTCCTTTCGGTCGTCATTCTCGCCGCCGCGCAGTTGGTGCTCGGCTACTGTCTCTTCTTCTTCTGCCCGACGGTCATCTCCTTCTTCCCCCACATGCTCCTCACCGTGCTGTTCATCATCGCTCAGCTCGTGATCTATCCTCTCATCTGCTTCGAGGGTAAGGAAAGGATCATTTCGCTCGTTCTGGCGGGGATCATCATCGTAGGATGCTTCGGCTTCGCCGTTTACGACCGCGCGCAGTATTTCGGAACGAAGACCGTCCTCATCAACGTCGATGACGGCGAATATACGTTCAGCGACGACAAGGGAGTTTTCGACGTCAGCTATGACGACGACGGCTACATCATCATCAAGTACGACAAGGACGCAATCGGCAGCGAGGGCAGGAAGATCATCGGCTTCTCCGTTGACGGCGTTGAGAAGGATCTGCTCCTCAGCTGGCACGACGACGTTATGGACGTCGAGATCGTTGAACTGATACCGGAATCCGGCAATTGAGGGAATAAAATAACGTGATTTGAAACAAGGCGGTCTTCGCCTCGTTTTTTTGTGGGAAGCAAACGCCGACTATTTTCTTCTGTTTGGAGCAAGCCAAAACCGTCCGATCGTAGGGGAGGGCCTTGGTCCTCCTGCCTTTAATTAACAGTGAAGCACTAACTTTGAGGCAAGCACCGACTGTCCACCTTCCTCCGGGAGGAAGGTGTCGCCGTAGGCGACGAAAGGAGCCCGCGGCATAAAAAAGTTAGTTTCGGAATGAATAGAAACGAAATGTAATTGTTAGTTATTCATCCATCGGTAAAGATAAGCAAGCAATAAAGTGATCGCCGGGCTCCTCCACCGCTACGCGGAGCCCCCTCCCGGAGGGAGCTGGACAGCGGCGAAGCTTTTACATTCTATTTGATGTTATCAATTATCGTCAGTCAACAAGCGGGACGTCCGGGGGCCGTCCCCTACCGTTCCACGTGCCGCAGGCACACATCACGTGCGTCAGCACACATCACGTGCGTAAGTACGCATCACGTTCCGCATGCGGAACGCATCACTCGGCGGAGCCGAACGTCACTTCCCCCCTACGGTGGGGGGCGAGGGCGGCACGCTTTTACAATCGCCGCCGCACCTATGCAAAAACAGAAATCCGGAACCCGAAAACACATTTCTTTTCAAGAAAGCGGCGGAAATCTTCCTTTTTCTCGCTTTTACTATTGCATTTTACGCCGTTTTCTGCTATTATATAATAGAATATTTTTTTATACGGAGGGACGGTATGAAGGTACTTCTTGTCGCCACGGTACAATCGCATATATGCCAATTTCATAAGCCGCTCTGCCGAGTTCCCCGTGCGCACGGAGCCGAGATCCACGTTGCGGCGAGGGACAATCTCGCCGAGAAAAACGGGCTGAAGCTCGACTTTGCCGACAGAGTTTTTGACCTCCCTTTCTCCCGTTCACCGAAGAGCAAGGACAATCTGACCGCCTACAAAGAGCTGAAAAAGCTGATCGACGAGGGTGACTACGACGTCATCCACTGCAACACCCCGATGGGCGGTATCGTCGCCCGTCTTGCGTCGAAGAAGGCGAGAGGGCGGGGCGCAAAGGTCTATTACACCGCCCACGGCTTCCACTTCTACAAGGGCGCGCCGAAGAAGTCGTGGCTCGCATTCTATCCGATCGAAAAGCTCTTCGCCCGTTTTCTCACCGACAAGGTTATCACGATAACCGAAGAGGATTTCAAGCTTGCGGACAAAAAGTTCGCCTGCCCCGCCTACCGCATACACGGCGTGGGAGTTGACGCCGAAAGGTATCATCCCGTTTCCGAAGAGGAAAGGATCGCCCTCAAGACCGCCCGCGGCTTCTCACCCGAGGACGAGATCGTCCTCTGCGTCGGTGAGCTTCTCCCCAACAAGAACCAGGCAACGGCGATAAGGATGACGGCGGAGCTCGTCAAAACGCATCCGCACGCCTTCCTCGTCCTCGCCGGAAACGGCTCCGAGAAGGACTATATGCTCACTCTCGCCAAGCGTTACGGAATATCCGACCGTGTGATCCTGCCCGGCTACCTCACCGACCTCGAAGTATGGCAGCGCATGGCTGACGTTTCGGTCGCTTGCAGTATAAGGGAAGGCCTCGGGCTCAACGTCATAGAGGCCCTGCTCTCCGGCACCCCCGCCGTCGCCTCCGACAACAGAGGCCACCGCGAGCTGATAAAGCAGGGTGAAAACGGCTTCCTCTACCCCGTCTCCGACGACAAAGAAATGCTGAAATACGTCTCCCTCCTCCTCTCCGACAAAGAGATGTGGAAGCGCATCTCCCTCTCCGCGCCCGCGACGGTCGTTCCCTACACCGCCGCCGAGGTCGAAAAGGAGCTCGAAGCGATCTATTTCGGAGAGGAAAACGTATGATCTCGATAATTTCCGGCGTATATAACGCCGAGGGGACGCTCCGCGCCGCCCTCGACTCTATCCTCGCGCAGACCTGCTCCGACTGGGAATACATAATCTGCGACGACGCCTCCACCGACGGGACAGCGGAGATCCTGCGTGAATATTCCTCCCGCGACGCGCGTTTCAGAGTGATGAGAAACGACCGTAACCTCGGCCTCGCCGCCTCCCTCAACAGATGTATCACCTTCGTCAGAGGCGAATACATCGCCCGCATGGACGGGGACGATATTTCGCTCCCCGAGAGGTTTGAAAAACAGCTTTCCTACCTGCAAAGCCACCCGGAGACCGACGCCGTCGGCTGCTGGATGAAGACCTTCGGAGGAGAGGTCGATGAGACCGTCCGCAAGGACGAGATCCCGACGAAATACCTTCTCCCGAAGGAGGCCCCCTTCCACC
Organism: Candidatus Colimorpha enterica; assembly: GCA_018065475.1. Classification (GTDB taxonomy): domain Bacteria; phylum Bacillota; class Clostridia; order Oscillospirales; family CAG-272; genus Colimorpha_A; species Colimorpha_A enterica. Next base: position 5,767 of record JAGHTD010000177.1, on the reverse strand, counting down.
ACGCCACGGTGATGATGAAGACCGAAACGATGAAGAAGCTCGGCGGCTACAAGGTCGCCCCCTCCACCCTCGGCACCGAGGACGTGGAGCTGTGGAACAGGTTTTTCGCCGAAGGCCACACCGGATACAACATAGGAGAGGTGCTCTATCACGTCAGGGTCGATGACGGCGCGATAAAGCGCAGAAAGTTCTCCCGCTACCTCCGCTATTCAAGGATAATAAGGGAAGGCGTGAAGATGAACCGCCTCCCGTTAAGATACAATATATACTGCCTCAAACCGATCCTCTCCTTCTTCCTGCCGGAAGGGATAAAAAGGAATCACAGACAGAGAAAAGCGTCAAGCCGATAACCCCAGACTGGAGAAATTATGGAAAACACTCCTACGCCGGATATGGATATACGCGACAGGATACTGTCGATCCTATCCGAGAACTACACCGGGCTTTACTATTTCAATCTCGACGAAAAGAAGATCGCTTCCTACTCTCTGACCGAAAGGATCGCCTCCGACACGGGAAAATACCTCCGTGAGAGCAAAAACGTCCTCGAAGTGCTGAACGCCTTCATCGACAACCTCGTCCACCCCGACGACAGGGATTCCCTCCGCCGCGCGATGAACTTCTCCTACGTTGCCGAACGCCTCGCAAACGAGAAGAGCTTTTCCCTCGTTTTCAGACGCAACTTCGGCGGCGTCTATCATTATACGGAGATGATCGTCCACAAGGCGGAAAAGATCAACGAGCCCGCCGTCCACGTCGCGGTCGGTTTCAGAGAGATAGACAGAGAGTACCGGGCGGAGCTTGAACGGCTTGAAGAGGAAGCGTCCCGCGCACGCCTTATGAACAGCAGTCTTGAAGCGCAGATGTCCCACCTCTCGCAGGACGTGAACTTCTTCACCGTCGCCGCGAGCTCGGTCTATTCCCTCTCGGTCGCCGCAAATCTCACCGACGACACCTGCCGTGTCATCATGCAGAGCAAGGATCTCCCGCCTATCGGCAACGTCTGCGAAAACGGCTACGAGGCGCTGATAAAACACGGTCTCACCTCCATTCCCTCCGAAGAGGACAAACGGGAGTTCTATTCGCGCTTTTCCCGCGCCTCCCTGCTTGAACACCACAAAAACGGCACCCGCCCCCATTCCTTCCGCCACCGCCACATCCTCAACAACGGCGTGGAGCACTGGGTGGAGACGAAGGTGCGCTTCATGCCCGACGACGGCAGCGGGAACATCCACGTCATCACCCTCGACCGTATCGCCGACTCCGACGTCGAACAGCTCGACGAGATAAGGAAGGACAAGGACGAGCAGATCAGAAGAAGGGACGAGCGTCTCCGTATGCTCGACCTCGTCAACGAGCTGTCCTCCGAATACGAGGTCGTCTATTACGTCAACGCCGACACCCGCGATTACAGGGCTTATTATCAGAAGATAAGCGACAGACACCACGACAACGACGCGATCACCGACGCTTTCGAGCGTTTCCGCCTCAACACCATACTGCACGTCGCCCAGGAGGATCTCAGCGACACCCTCATCGGCTTCTCGGAGCAGAATATAAGAAAGAAGCTCTCCAAAGAGGACAAGTTCACCGTCTTCTACAAGGTTTTCCTCAACGGCGAGCCCGTCCACTACGAGGCGAAGTTCATGCGCACGGCGAAGGAATCCGAAGACCTCCGCTTCATCATGGCGATAAGGAACATCGAGGCAGAGGCGAGAGAGCAGATAAGGATGCAGACCGCCCTCAAAGACGCTCTCGCCCTCGCGAGGTCCGCATCGGAAGCAAAGACGAAGTTCCTCTTCAATATGTCCCACGATATACGCACGCCGATGAACGCCATAATGGGCTACACGGCTATGGCGAAAAAGCATATCGACACCCCCGAGAAGGTCATCGACTGCCTCGGCAAGATAGAGATAGCCGGCAACAACCTGCTTATGCTCATCAACCAGGTGCTTGAAATGTCCCGTATCGAGACCGGCAAGGCGGTCGTCAGCGAGAACGAGATCGACCTCATCGAACGCTCAAACGTCCTTATGGCGGTACTCAGCGCGACAGCCGACTTAAAGGGCATCACCGCCGTCTTTGAGGCGGGGGAGATCGCCGACAGGTACGTCTATACCGACGAGAGCCGTGTCAATCAGATACTCACAAACATCATCGGCAACGCCATAAAATACACCCCCGAGGGCGGAAAGGTCACCTTCTCGCTCTGCCAGGTGCCCTATTCGGCGTCAAAGCGCGGGCTTTACCGCTTCACCGTCGCCGACACCGGTATCGGTATGTCGGAGGAGTTCCTGCCCCACGTCTTCGAGGAGTTCTCGCGTGAGACTTCCTCCACCGTCAGCGGGATACAGGGCACCGGACTCGGTATGCCGATAGTCAAGAAGACCGTCGATCTGCTCGGCGGCGAGATAAAGATCAAGAGCAAGCTCGGCTCCGGCACCACGGTGACGATAGAGATACCGATGAAGCTCTCCGAAAGATCGCCGGAGGAGAAATCCGAAGGCGAGGGCGAGACCGTCCGCCTTGACGGGCACCGTATCCTCCTCGTCGAGGACAATATGATGAACCGCGAGATCGCCGAGGAGATACTCTCCGACGTCGGCGTGATCGTCGAGACCGCCGAAGACGGCGACGTCGCCGTCGAAAAGGTGAAGAACTCACGCCCCGGCTGGTACGACGCCGTCCTTATGGACGTGCAGATGCCGAGGATGAACGGCTACGAGGCGACGAGGGCGATAAGAGTGCTTGAAAACAAGGCGCTGGCTTCCGTCCCGATAATCGCCATGACCGCCAACGCCTTCGAGGAAGACAGACGCAACGCGATAGAGGCGGGAATGAACGAGCATATCTCGAAACCGATTGACATCCAGAAGCTCATTCTGTCGCTTTCAAGAATAATGAAACAGGGAAAAACCGTATGAAAAAAATAGGACTCATATTTGCCATAGAGGCAAGCGCCGTAGAAGAACGCTACGGCAAAATGGAGGAGCTTGACGCTCCAAAGGGCTATAAGCTCTACAAAGTGGTGAAGGACAACGCGGAAATGTACATTCTGCGTTCCGGAATGGGGGAAATCTACGCTTCCGCCGGGGCGCAGTACCTCATCTCCGCCTGCGGTGTCGAGGCGATAATCAACTTCGGCGTGGTCGGCGGGCTCACCCCCGACATGAAAAACAGAAAGATCTGCGTCGTCTCCCGCGTCGTCAACTACAAATACGACATAAGCGAAATGCTCCCCGAGTACAAGGTAGGGCAGATGGACGGCAAGGACGGCATTTTCATCCCGACCGACCCCTCGCTTCTCGCCTCCGCGCTCTCGATAGCCCCCGATCTCTTCGTGGCGACCGACTGCTCCGGCGACAAGTTCGTCGGCACTGCGGAGGAGAAGAAATACCTCCACGACACCTTTGAGGGCGATATATGCGACATGGAATCGGCGGGGATCGTCCTCGCCTGCGAGCTGAACTCCATTCCCTGCCTGCTCTTCAAAGCCGTCTCCGACGGCCTCGCCGACGGCGCAAAGGGCTTCTTCGAGGAGCTCAACGACGCTTCCCTCGTCTGCCTGCGTCTCACCGACGAGATCATAGACAAAATAGTCTGAACCACCCGAAAAGAGGCGAAAAAGTACCGAAAGGCACCGATCAATGGCTGAAAACAAAGAAAAAAGCAAAAACGGCACCGCCCGCTCGGCGGTGCTGTTCCTGATATCGACGGTTATCTTCGGTTCGATAGGCATATTCAGACGGTCGATCCCGCTCCCGTCGGCGTCGCTCGCCTTCCTGCGCGGTCTGACCGGCTCCGCCTTCATACTCCTTTTCTCCCTCGTCACCGGGAAAAAGATTTTCCGGGGAATAAGCAGAAAAAATCTCATCCTGCTCATCGCCTCCGGCGCCTGCATAGGTATCAACTGGATATTCCTCTTCGAGGCGTTCAACTACACGGCGGTCACGACCGCGACGCTCTGCTGTTATATGCAGCCGACGATAGTCCTGCTCCTCTCCCCGCTGATCTTCAGGGAAAAGCTCGGGCCGAAAAAGCTGGTCTGCGTCGTGCTTTCGCTCGTCGGCATGGTCTTCGTTTCGGGTATGCTCGACAAGGGGCTCCCGCAGGGCTCCGACGCTGTCGGTATCCTCTGCGGACTCGGCTGCGCCGCGTTTTTCTCGGCGGTCGTTATCCTCACGAAGCTCATCGACGGCGTGAATCCCTTTGCCAAAACGGTCATACAGCTCTTTTCCGCCGCCGTTGCCGTGCTTCCTTACGCGTGGCTCACGGGTTTTGCGCCGACGGCTGAGATGGGCGGGAAGGAAATACTCTTCACCGTCATAGTCTGCGTCGTTCACACCGGACTTGCGTATCTCCTCTATTTCGGGGGTATGGCGGGGCTTAAAACGCAGACCGTCGCCTTTCTTTCCTACGCCGATCCCGTTTCGTCGATCGTCCTGTCCGCCGTTATCCTCGGAGAGAGGATGACCTTCCTCGGCGCCCTCGGTGCTGTCCTTATCCTCGGCTCTACCCTCGCCGCGGAATCGAAAGGGCCGTACTTTCTTAAAAGAAAGTAGGCAAAGAACCTTCGAACGCTTCGCGGGAAGACGGAGCGAAAAGGGAAACGGAATGATCCTTCGTAGGGGAGGTCAGCTACGCGCTGACGTGCTCCGCGAGCTTCGCTTACGCTCGGCTTGCTCCTCCCGTCTGCTAACTGACGAATATTGCAAACTTCATTCAGAATGAGAGATGATCGCCGCTGTCCAGCCTCCCCTGTGTAAGGGGAGGGGGACCGCGAAGTGGTGGAAGGGTTGTTTATTGAAGGATGTAACTTTTGCAGAATGTTAGAATAGCCCGAAACAACCCTTCCGTCATCCTTCGGATGCCACCTCCCCTTACACAGGGGAGGCTATACGTATCTGCTCCCGCCCTACGACGCAGACGGTTAGTAAATACTTCATTTAGAGTGAGCTTTCCCCGGCTTTACTCTGTCATTTACTGACCGTTGTTTTCATCTACATAGGTATATTTATAGACGTCAAGATAATCTTTGTTTCCCTGTTCTTCCAAATACTTTCCGCCTGCGACGTTTTTCAGCTGTTCTTCTTTGATTTCTTTGCCTTTTTCTTCGGTTTCTTTTACTTTCTTTTCGTCTTTCATGGTTTTTCTCCTTTTACGGTCGTGTTACGGTTTTGGGTCATTACATTAAGCTCAGTCCGGTTTCAATTAGAAGGTGATATCTCTTTGGCTACTGAATGTGGATGTATGACAATCTGCAATGTGCTCCATATATAATACGATATTGATTTCTTGTCCGCAATGGGGGCAGGTTCTTGTATTGCCATCGCCTCCTGCGACGTTTTTCAGCTGTTCTTCTTTGATTTCTTTCTTTTTTTCTTCGGTTTCTTTTACTTTCTTTTCGTCTTTCATGGTTTTTCTCCTTTTTCGGCGGGAATATGAGATTTTTTTCTCTTATATTATACGTTAAAATCTCTTTCCCGTCATCTCATTTTTGTCTCATTTGTGTATCATGGAGAGATGATTAAGCGAGTGCTTGCTTTCGCCTCTGACGGTGAAACACAAACTTTGAGGCAAGCACGTGTCCAGCTCCCTACGGTTAGGCGCACTCACTATACGGCAAGGAGCCCGCTTGTCCACCTTCCTCCGGGAGGAAGGTGTCGCCGTAGGCGACGAAAGGAGCCCGCGGTATAATGGAGTTAGTATCGAAATATTTAGAAACGAAATGTAATCGTTAGTATATCTTTCCTCGGTATAGATT